>CP002098.1:1282500-1582500 GCA_000145985.1 Ignisphaera aggregans DSM 17230
AAGGCCGGGGAGTGCCGTAAAGGCGAGAACCGGCCGAAGGAGGGAATGGCCGCCCGTTAGGGCGGTTCGGCCGAGCCCTGGGGCCCATGAAAAGGGGGCGCGGAACGATCCCCCGCGCCCGTACCGAGAACCGACACAGGTGCCCCTGGGTGAGGAGCCCAAGGCGTGCGGGGGCTAACCCGGGCTAGGGAACTCGGCAAATTGGCCCCGTAACTTCGGGAGAAGGGGTGCCTGCGGATCCTAGGTAAACCCTGGGATCCGCAGGTCGCAGTGACTAGGGGGTCCTGACTGTTTAATAAAAACATAGGTCCCCGCTAGCCCGAAAGGGTGAGTACGGGGGCCGAATCCTGGCCACTGGCGGTCCGTGAAACCGGGGTACAACCCGGCGAAGCGCCGCTGAAGGCCGGGGGTAACTCTGACCCTCTTAAGGTAGCCAAATGCCTTGCCGGGTAAGTTCCGGCGCGCATGAAGGGATCAACGAGGGCCCCACTGTCCCAGCCCGGGACCCCGTGAAGCCCACGGAGCCGGTGCACAGGCCGGCATCCCCCCGTAGGGAGAGAAGACCTCGTGGAGCTTTACTGCAGCCCGGTGTATGCTCCCGGCCCTTGCTACATAGCGTAGGCGGGACCCTGTGATGATAGGCCTCCGGGTCTATCGGAGGGGACAATGAAACACCGCCTAGCAAGGGCCGGGAGCATTACCCCGGGGAATCCCGGGGGACAGCACCGGGTGGGCAGTTCGGCTGGGGCGGCACGCCCGCGAAAAGATAACACGGGCGCCCAAAGGTCGGCTCAGGCGGGTCAGAACTCCGCCGTAGAGTGCAAGGGCAAAAGCCGGCCTGACCGGACCCTTGACAGTAAGGGGTCCGGCCGGGAAACCGCGGCCTAGCGAACGCTCGTGCCCCCCTCGGTGGGGGCCGGGCATGACAGAAAAGTTACCCCGAGGATAACAGGGTCGTCGCGGGCGAGAGCCCACATCGACCCCGCGGTTTGCTACATCGACGTCGGCTCTTCCCATCCTGGGGGTGCAGCAGCCCCCAAGGGTGGGGCTGCCCGCCCATTAAAGGGGAACGTGAGCTGGGTTTAGACCGTCGTGAGACAGGTCGGACTCTACCCACGGGGGGTGCGGGCCGCCTGAGGGGAAGGCGACCTCAGTACGAGAGGAACGGGTCGCCGCGGCCTCTGGTGTAGCGGCCGTCCGGCTGGGCGTATGCCGCGTAGCTACGCCGTGGGGGGTAACCGCTGAAAGCATCTAAGCGGGAACCCCTCCCCGAAAAGAGGCGGCCGTTCCCGGACAGGGTTTCCTGTCCGGGAGGAGGGCTCCCGTAGAAGACGGGGTTGATGGGGCGGGGGTGTAAGCCCCAAGGGTCTTATGGCCCGAGGGGTTCAGCCCACCGCTCCCAATCGCCCGACAAGTTGTCTGGAGCGGGGCCAGGTGCATAGGGGTTTATGTAGTGCCCATCGGGAAGTAGATACTTCTTAAAGGTTCTTCCTATCTAAGTTTTTATTCCTCTTAGTTGCTCTCTATCTAAAGTACTGGATTGTTGGTGATAGGTTATGGAGACTTCAGATATGGGTAAATCATCTACAGCTATAGAGAGACAAAAGGATCAGAAGAGGGCGTGGATACAGAAGATGGTTAGAAGTGCTAAGCTTCATCATAAGCTATGTCCCTTCTATGATAGGAAGAAGAAGTTCTGCTTCCTTAGATTGGGAGAGAGGTGTCAACTTGATGGAAAGTTTGATAACTGTCCTATATTTATTGGATTTCTAGAAAGGAGATATGATGAAATTACTGCTGCTGGAAAGCCTCTACCTGTTGATTTTGAGGATCCTCTAGTACAGTTTGGTGTTACATAGGGTGTCTCTTTGCCTTCTCTATATAATCCTATGGAGATAGTGAGAAGGTGTATAGCTAGTGAAGTATCTAAGGATGTAGGGGTAGATATAGAGGCAGTTGAAAAAGCTATAACTATACCTAGAGAGGAGTTTGGAGATCTGTCAATAGTATTGTCTAAGATAGGAATAGATATAGCTCTTGAGAAAATACTAAATATGGTTAATAGATGTAGCTATGTTAAGAAATCTGATGGTGTGGGGATATATGTAAATATGTTTTTAGATAGGACTAGATTTACAGAACTTGTATTCAACTCTATAGTTAGTGGAGAAGAAAACTACGGTATTTTTATAGATGATAAGCCTAGGAGAGTAGTAATAGAATATGTATCTGCAAATCCCATACATCCTCTACACATAGGTGCAGCTAGAAATGCTGTTTTAGGAGACTTCCTAGCGAGGATACATAGAAAAACAGGTAATACTGTACAAACAAGATTCTATATAAATGATGTTGGTAGACAAGTAGCACTACTAGCGCTAGGCATAATGAAACTAGGATCGATAGATATACCAAATGACGTTAAGCCTGATCACTGGCTAGGAACAGTATATGCAATAACAAATACAATTGCAGAGATATATACATTAAAGAAAAGACTTGAAAATACAGGTGATATAGAGAGAAAAGAACTTGTGAAAGAACTAGATCAACTACTAATAGACGCATCTAAGCTCAGGGAAATAGCTCCAGAAATATTTGATAAAATCTCTGAAGAACTTAAGAATATCGATATAGAGCAAGAGATATCAAAAATAATGAGAAGCTATGAGAGAGGAGAAGAATGGATAAAAAATATAATTAGAAAAACTGTAGAGCTATGTATTAAAGGATTCAAGGAGACTCTATCAAGACTAGGAATAGAGATAGAGATATGGGATTGGGAAAGCGATCTTGTATGGAGTAAAGAAGTTGATAAACTAATAGATGAACTTAAGAAAAGACCAGAGACCATAGTACATAAAGGGGCATATGCATTAGACTTCACAGAGATTCTAAAGGATACTGAAATTAGGAGAAGGCTTAGAATTCCGGAAAATCTAGAGATACCTCCATTAATATTTCAGAGAAGCGATGGAACAACACTATATACAGTCAGAGATATTGTGTATACACTTAAAAAGTTTAGAGAGTTCAATGCAGATCAGGTAATAAATGTAATAGCCTCAGAACAAACACTACCACAAGCACAAATCAGATTGGCTCTATATCTACTAGGGTATAGAAAAGAGGCTGAAAACCTTCTACACTATAGTTATGAGATAGTCAATGTAGAAGGTATGAAGATGAGTTCGCGTAGAGGAAGGATAATAACATTGGATAGCATTATTGAAGAAGCCAAAATTAGAGCATTAGCAGAGCTTGAGAAGAGAGGTAATAGATCAGAGGAACTAGCTGAGAAGATAGGTATAGCAGCAATAAAGTTCTATTTACTCTCAGTAACACCTTCAAGACCAGTGAAATTTGCTTGGGAATCTGTACTAAATTTTGAAAGGAATTCTGCTCCATATCTACTCTACACATATGCAAGAGTAGAAGGGATATTTAGAAAGGCTAGGGAAAAGGGAATAGAACTAAATTGGAAGGAACTACTAAGCCAAGCAGATTTAGGATTTGCAGAAAACCATTCAAGGAGATGGAGACTTATTAAATACATTGCAGAGTATCCAGATATATTTAAGAAGACATATCTAGAACTAGATCCATCAATACTAGCAACATATATCCTCAGATTAGCAGATGAATTTAATTCATGGTATGATGAAGAGCCTATAGTTCTTGAGCAGGATCCAAGGGTAAGAGCATCAAAACTCTTACTAGTATATAGCATAAGAACTGTGTTAAGAAATGCACTTGAGATACTAGGTATAGAGGTTGTAGAGAGGTTATAGATATGGAAAGACAATGTAAATATATAGTAGAATTGATAGATATAGAGGGATACGCAATGATAGGAATGATAAAAGATTTAAGAATAGCTCAATGCAAAGGTGGTGCATATATAGAGACAACGCTCAGTAATAATGAAAAACTATGCACTAGATGTATGGATGCCAAGACCATAGAATTAAGTAGAAAAGTTATAGACTTTTATGCAACACTAAATAGAAAAGGGATGATGATTGGTATTACCACTGAGTCTATACAATGAAGAGGACACCAGATCTGACTCTAGATAGATAGATTTTTAAACTCTGAAAAAACAATTTAACGGCACAAAATATTTGGTGATATAATCAAATGCAGTTTTGCCCAAGATGTGGAGGTTTATTAATGCCTATAAAGAAAGATGATGGTACAACAATACTTAGATGTACGAAGTGCGGATACGAATTACAGCCACAAACAACAGAGTATAGAATAGCTAAAGCAGGAGGATCCAATAGAGTTCAAACAACATCTGTTGTAACAGAGGGTAAGAAGATAGGTAGGAAAAAAGAGGAACTAGAACAGGAGAAGGAAGAGTATTATAAAGAGCTATTCTTAGAGCTACTCCATGAGGAGGAGTATGGCGGTGAAGAAACATAGAGAAAGTAGTGGGAAGCATTAAAAGAGTTGAAGAAGAATCAGAGAAGATATATAGAGTTCTATATAATGAGCTCAGTAAAGCAAACAATATCGCTATACTAAGTTGCGGAAATAGTAAGGGATTGGCACAACATCTATTTACAATACTTAAAATAGCTAAGACAAATATGAGTGTCTTTTTTCTTGATGCTGATTATGCATATAACATTCTTTTACCATATATTGGAGAAGAAATAGATGTAGCAATTCTATTTACAGATACAAAAAGTAGTAAGTGTCTTTTTCGTATATACCAATCACTATTATTAAGTGGAATAAAAACAATAGCTCTAGTTCATAGAATATTATCTGAAGAGGAAAGGAACATAATTAAGAGATATGATGAATATATAACTGTAGTGGAAATAGATAGAGATATCTATAGAATTTCTATTCTGCATGCAAACCTGAGACTAGGTTTAGCACTAAGCAAAGGGTCCTCCGCTAGAATAGAGCGTATAGCTAGGGAACTAGAGGTAGCATCTATTGTAGAAGAATTATCTAAGAGATACTATAGAGAGATAAATGAGCTGGAGAGGTGTAGAACAATACTATATACAAAATCTCTACAATCAGTAGGTGAAGAACTGAGTGAGATGGGTTTCAATTCAATTGAGCTTCCATTAATGAAAAATATAGACACAATCCAAAAACCTGTATTAATGATATATACAACTGTTGAGGAGCACATAGTTAATGAACTACTAATGGAATTCATGAGAAAGGGTATCAGCAAAGAAGATATCCTTAGTATCAGAATTAATACAGATCCATTTACAGCACCAATATATGGACACATATTGCTACTTCTATATAGCTATAAATAGATATGTACATGATAAGCTTATAGCCTCCAGTTTAACAGAAATACTATTAGTGGGTCAAAAAGCGCCGGGGTAGCTCAGCTGGTAGAGCGCGGGGCTGTTAACCCCGTGGTCGGAGGTTCGAATCCTCCCCCCGGCGCTATACAATACTTAATATGATGAGGCTCGAAAGGGTTGAATAGTGATAGACTCGCGCAGGACTGATAGCTATAGTGA
Source organism: Ignisphaera aggregans DSM 17230 (assembly GCA_000145985.1). Taxonomy (NCBI): domain Archaea; kingdom Thermoproteati; phylum Thermoproteota; class Thermoprotei; order Desulfurococcales; family Desulfurococcaceae; genus Ignisphaera; species Ignisphaera aggregans. The sequence continues at coordinate 1,288,008 of CP002098.1, forward strand.
TGCCTCATGAAGATATTGCTGGGGGTTACAGGTGCAAGTGGATGTGTAGTTGCATTAAGATTAGCGGAGGTTCTTAGGAAATATGGATTTAATGTCATTGGGATATATACAAGATCTTCACTTATTGTTGCAGATACCGAATGTGTTTCTGCTAATTGGTTTATAGATAAACTTAGAGGATATGTGGATGAACTTTATAGTGAGGACGATATAAAAGCTCCTATAGCAAGTAGTAGCAATATACTTGATGCATATATAATTGCTCCAGCATCAATAAAAACTATGGCGTTAATCATTAACGGTATAGCCTCTAATTTACTAGTAAGAGCTATACTCAATGGTCTTAGAATGAGAAAACCTGTAGTTGCAGTTGTAAGAGAATCACCATTAGGAGAAATAGAACTTGAAATACTTTATAAGGCCTCTAAAAAAGGTATAACCATTGTACCAGCAGTAGTAGGTTTCTATACATATCCTCAACATATAGGTGATATAGTAGATTTTATTGTTGGAAAAACTCTTGATGTTCTTGGAATACAAAACGATTTATATAGAAGATGGAGAGGTGCTAAAGATCCTCGATACCTAGATCCTTGCGAATACCTCTACGGCTCAGCAAAGACTTAAGATTCTTTCTATTATCCTCCTTCTCTAACTCCTTTAAAAACTCATCTTCACTCTTTTCAACAGTCTTTATTGCTGCAAGACACTTTCCATTTGGTAGTAGATATCTAGTTGCACAAGAGGCATACTGACATTTATATCCTATACATGTATCATTTACCCAATTACAGTATGCTACAGGTTTTCCATTAACTAGCTTTATCACTAAAGCTTTCTTTCCACATCTAAATAATGGGCATGTTGGAGTACACATATCCCCTATAGGTTTAGGTATAGCTTCCACATACTCTCTTCGTTCAGCATATCTACTCTCCTCCTTTTTTGGCTGTGGTCTATATCCTTCTCTATGACGAAAACGTTCATCTCTATGAGTATGAGATCTAAAGCTTCTAGAAGATCTATTTCTCTCCTCTCGATCCAATAAACCCACCACAGTTTGTTACATACCACATAATTCAGAGCCACATATTCTAAAACTAGGTTAGAGCTTAATCCACTTAAAAACTAGAAAGGTTATATCACCTCTGTCACTAGCTATAGCCAATACAGACTTCTTTCTTACACTATGGCTAACTCTACCAAGTCTAACAATATCTATGGGGGTAAGATCAGCATTTTCATCAATTACTGTTACTACATAGGGTGCATGTTCAAGTCCAGGACCAAGCTCATATACACTAAAATCAGTTCCAAACTTAATACCACTCCTAACTATATATCCTCTATCCCTCAAATACTCATACACTCTATATCTTAGCCAAAGCCTTCTATCCATATGTTTAAGTTTTTCAAGTAACTCCTGACACCTTAGATTTAGATTAAGATCGGCAATATTTTTTCTACATAGATATATTGAATCATATGTAGATAAAATGAATGGCGATACATATTCTTGCATAGGACTAGGCTTTGAAATACCAATGGGCTTCCCTAGAAAGGATTTAAAGAGTTTATTACCAATAGAATGATCTCTCAGTAATATTCTCTGACCCATAATAACTGATTTACTATTCAAATTTGTTTCATTATTTGAAGACATTGCAAATCCTCCAATATATTAGTAGAACTTCTAATAATAAATCTAAGTTCTTGGGCGATTAACGCTATTATCTGTACTAAATTCCTATCTTCTCCACTAAGTATATCTGGAAATAGTCCTTCAAAGATATCTCTAATTTCATTCAATGTTTTGATACCTCTATCACTAATTTCTAAGAATTTTGATGGAGCTCCGATAAGCATCTTAAGTAGTTCTGCATAATCATTTAATAGATTTGAGAGGAGCATCATGATCTTCTGTAGATATAGAATAGAGCTCTCCTTCACAACCGCATTTTGTTTGATGATAGCAGATATTGCAGTGGTAACTATGTAGAGAGATTCTAGAATATTTATAGTTTCATTTATGATTTCCAGATAGTATTTAGAGTTCTGTAGACCTATAGAGATCCTCGCTAAATATAGCTTTGTCCTTCTATTGTCTTCACAAATCTCTCTATAGAGGGCTAGGAGCCGTGGAACCTTAAGTTTTGCACTCTCAAACATATCATTGAATATGTCATCTAGAATACTATTAATATCTCTCACCATATTCGATAGCTTAAGAATAATATTTCTTAGCTGTTCAACTAAATTCTCCTCAGCTAGAGAGAGCTCAATACGTGTCTGTCTAGGCTCTAGCACATCACTTGTCATCTATATACAACCCTAAAACAATGTATTTTTCTCAGCGTATAAATACTTTCTGTTTTCTTTCTCTATATAATAATCATCTGCTAGATATAGTAGAATTTATGTTTAGGGCTATATGCTCGATTCTCAATATTCTTTTGAATTGATCATCTAAACTTATTGTCAGTCCTATACCTTCTAAGAAATGCTCATCAATAGAGCTCCAAACATCTTTTTCTTCAGCAATAGATACTGTCGCTATATAGAATGTCAGTATATCTAGCCTTTCACCAATATCTTCTGTTAAAAAACTATTAGCTGTATTAATAAGTGATTCTAGCTTCATCAATATCTTCTCGAGCTTTATAGAAAGCAACATTAGCCTTCTAATCATTCTAGCAATATTTCTTCTTGTTTCTTCATCCTCTATTTTCTTTGGAATTGAACGACATTTTCTGATATACATACTATGTCTATGAATAATATCTTCAAGTTCTTTAATCATTACTTCTATATTCTGAGTCTCCAAATCTATACAGCCCTTATGGTACATATACTGTTATCAGAGATTCCAAATCTTTTTGCTGGTTCTGGATTGATATACACTGCATCAGAAGGAATTGAATCAGATATCACTGCCTTTAACCTAAATCTCTTTTTACCTGTTACACTAATCTCTACGTACTCCCTAATCCCTAGCTCTCTTGCAAGAGATGAAGATATCTTTGCCTCATCTGTTTTTACGCTTTGATCATATCTTAACCTTATTCTTTTCTCCCTACTCCCCTGCTTCTGTTTTGAAAATAACGTTGCTGGTGGTGGGATGACAGACAATAGCTTCTTTATATCTACCTTCTCTTGTTTTTCAATACTTTCTGTAGTGTTATCTGAAGACATATTTTCTTCACTTTGACCTACATTTTCATTCATAATATGCACCAGATACTTCAAAATATACTTCATGTTTTTGGAGAAAATAAATATATGGTCTATATAATAGGCTTTATCCTATCAATTATTTATAATAGGATAACCTAGAGAGAATATATCTTCACCTTTTAATGCCATATCTAATACCCTAGTCAATTCATTTATAGGAACTCTAATCTGTTTTCTTGTATCCCTATCTCTAATAGTTGCATCAGCCCTCTCAATGCTTTCATAATCTACTGTAACCACATATGGTATACCAAGTTCATCTGCATATGCATATTTCTTACCTATAGATCCACCCTCAATATATATAGAATAGTAATACTGTTTTAATGTCTTATATATATTAACTGCTACATTAGTTAAAGGCTCTCTATCAACCAATGGAGTTATAGCTATCTTTATTGGTGCAATTCTCTTGGGGAATTTAAGTATGATTCTTCCCTCATCCTCTGTATATGCATATTCTAAGGCAATGTATAAAAGACGTTCAGCACCAAAAGAGGGCTCTGCCACATGTGGTATAAATCTCTCTGTCCATATCTGTTCTTCTACTTCCTCAATTTTTAAAATATTCTTAGGAATTTCAATACCATCATTAAGCATAATTCTATCTCCAGGAGTCTTCTCAACAATTTCAGCTAATCTATCTTCACCTAAACTATATAAAGCTTTAAAGACTTCTCCAGCTCTTGATCCAAAGATTTTGATTATCAACGTCTTATCTATTTTGACTCTCCTCTTCCTTTCTATTCTTGGCGAAGGTAACTGTCTAATAGCATAGAGATCAGCATTACTAAACCTTATATGTCTATCTATATCATATGTATGTCTATATGCATGTCCCGATACCTCAAGTTTACCCCATTTATCAACTATGACCATCTGATCAAAAGTTTGCTGAGAATAATGAGCTCTTTCTGTCGGTAGTTTTTCCTCAAAATAGGTCTTATCCTCTGGAACACCTATAGCAGAAATAAAGTTATGGGCAATACACATCCAGTAAGCTAGCCATGGACTCTTTATAAACCCCTCCTTATATGCCTCTACAACAGAAATCTCAATTGGTTTATCATCTCCTCGCTCTCTTTGCTGAGCAGTTAAAATCCTTATCTTTCTATCAGAACAACGCTCATATAGAATATCACATCTCGGATCTTTATCATCGTAGAAGAACTCTATTTCCATTATAGTAAATTCCCTAAGTCTTATCGGTCCCTGTCTAGGGGAAATTTCATTTCGTGCTACACGACCTATCTGTGCAATACCCAATGGCAATCTTCTTCTCATTAATTCATAAACACGTTTAAAGTTTATGAACATACCCTGTGCAGCTTCAGGTCTTAGATAAGCAAGATTTTCTGGTGTATATGGACCTATATATGTTTGGAATAGAAGTAGGAATTTCCTTGTCTTTGATAAAGAACCTTTACATACTGGGCATCGAATATTGTTTTTCTCTATAATTTCATCTAGCTGCTCACCTGTAAGTCCCTCAGCACTAATCTTCAATATCTCTTCAACTAGATGATCAGCTCTATAAACACGGTGACAACTGAGACACTCAACAGCATAGTCTGTGAAATTTTCTTCATGGCCACTAGCTCTAAAGACTATTGCAGGTGTTATTATAGGTGTTTCTATTTCTACAACAAAATCTTGGTGTTGCTTAACGAAATACTCTCTCCAAAGATCAACTATATTATTCTTTAACAACACTCCTAATGGTCCAAGATCGTAGAATCCAGATTGACCACCATATATTTCATAGGATTGCCATATAAATCCTCTCCTAATAGCATAGTCTATGACTTTTTCATATTTTGATACACTCACTATTATACCCCACTACAAACCTTAATTATCAGTGTACTAGTCTTTACTGATAAGTATATTGAAATATTTTTATGCTTATCTTCTAAATATGGTTAGCTAAATCAGAAAGGTGAAAACTATGGCAGAAGCAGGTTTGTATATAAGTCCTCTAGAAGATTATTCTGCATTTCTAGGATTTAATAGGGATAGAAAGAAAACACCATTTACAATCATTGGAATACCACTAGATATATCATCGAGCTATAGAAGTGGATGTAGTTTAGCTCCTCAAAGTATAAGAAATACATCTAGATCTATAGAGCTATGTTCATTTGTAAACAATATTAATCTAGAGGATATAGGGTTTGAAGATCTTGGAAATATAATTATGGCACCAGGAGATATTATTACATCACTAAAGCGTATAGAAATTGTTATAGAATCGCTACTTAATGAAGGAAGAAGAATATTCATATTAGGGGGAGAACATACATTAACATATGGTTCATTTAAGGCATTTGCAAAGATTTTCAAGAATCCATGTCTATTAGTATTTGATGCACACCTAGATCTAAGAGATGAGTATCTAGGTACAAAGTTCAATCATGCTACAGTTATAAGAAGAATCATAGATGATACAAATGTACTTAAAGTAATATTTATCGGGTCAAGAGCCATAAGTATGGAGGAAAGTAGTTATGCATTAGAGAAGAATGACAAAGTCTCTATCTACAGATTTTGGGGGAGTAGAATACCTATTGATATAATAGATAGAGTTAGGGAGGATATATCAAGATGTGATGCTATATATATATCAATAGATATGGATGTTATAGACCCTGCATATGCACCAGGGGTTCAAACACCAGAACCCCTTGGAATAGACCCACAAAATCTTTTGCAAATTCTAAGTAGGTTAATAGATACAAGAACATGGGTTACCGATATAGTAGAAATAACACCTGTATATGATCATAGTGAGACCACATCCTTTCTCGCCTCACGAATTATAATTGAGATAGCATCAATATTAATAGAAAGTCTTAACATAGAGAAAAGCTATTGTAAAATCTGAGCTATGGTAGCCGGGCGGGGATTCGAACCCCGGTCACGGGGGCCAGAGCCCCGCATCCTTGGCCGCTAGACGACCCGGCTATTGCTAACTTAGTTTATAGTTAGCTAAAAAAGTTTTTGTAGGGGGCTCACATTCATGTATGTATTTATATGGTCAATTGTATTAATTTGTGGGTTATTTAGTAGAAAAATTTATAAGCTTTTCGGAGAATAGGTTTAAAAGGCGTTGTTTTATGGTAATAAGACCTTCAGAGCCTTCTCCAGAGGATATACTGGCTAAGTGTCCAAGTGGTAATATTGTTTATGATGAGGTTAGGGGAGAATGGATATGTGCAGATAGTGGTGAAGTTATAGCAGAACATGTTATTGATAGAGGTCCTGAGTGGAGAGCTTTTACAGCTGAGGAGAGAGAGCGTAGAAGCAGAGCTGGTGCACCAATCAATATAGCGCTTCACGATAGCGGACTTTCAACAGTTATTGATTGGTATGATAGAGATTCCGCAGGGAGAAGACTTGATTTAAAGAGAAGATTAGAACTTATTAGGATAAGGAAATGGCATAGCAGAACAAGGATTCAGAGTACTATTGATAGAAATATTGTACAAGCAATGAATGAGCTTGAAAGAATAGCTGATCAATTAAATCTTCCTAGGGTTATAGTTGAGGAGGCTACAATGATATATAGAAGAGCTGTTGAAAGAGAGCTCGTTAGAGGGAGAGCTATTGAGAGCATGGTTGCAGCAGCACTATATGCTGCTTGTAGAATACATGGAATTCCAAGAACATTAGACGAGATATCTAAGTATACCAAGAGTGGTAGGAAAGAGGTTGCAAGATGTTATAGACTTCTTGTAAGAGAATTATCATTAAGAATACCTATAGTTGATGCAGCTGAATATGCACAGAGAATAGCATCGATGTTAGGACTAAGTGGTGCTACAGTAAAAACAGCTATAGATATAATACGTAGGGCTAGGGATATGGGTGTTACAGCAGGTAGAGATCCTGCAGGAATTGCAGCAGCGGCTGTCTATATAGCAGCTCTGCTTAATGATGAGAGGAGAACACAGAAGGAAGTTGCTTCAGCAGCTGGTGTTACAGAGGTTACAGTTAGAAACAGATATAAAGAGCTGATAAAAGTACTAAGTACTGAAGAATTAAAAGAATCTATAGAGAAGTAGCTCACTATATATCTATATCGCCTTTAATATTTTTACCTCACTACTTCTTGTTTTTGCTATAACTCTATATCCACAGTATGGGCAGCGAATAGTCATCATAACGGAGAGCTGAGATTCATCGAATTCTTTTCCACACTTTAAACATATGTATCTACTCATTATTACAACACCTTATTTACAGAGCCTATACTGTGAAGCAGATTTTTAAGCTCTAGTTACAAAAGTGTAGATGGGCATGCAATAATATGAAATTAGATAACCTATGTGCAGGTCTACCACCAGAACTATGTAGCCAGCTAGAAATGGAGTCACAAGTAATCAAGATAAAGCTTGAACATAGAAAACTAGGAAAAATAGTAACAGTAATCGAAGGTATTGATGATAAAACATTTGATTTAAAGAAACTTGCCTCATATCTAAAGACAAAACTTGCTGCAGGAGGAACAATAAAGAATGGTAGGATAGAGATTCAGGGAGATCATAGATCAAAGATAAAGAAATTACTTATAGAAGAATTTGGTTTTAAACCTGAAAATATAGTGTTTATAGAGGAAGCATAGAGAATAGTGTAGGTTAATGGCAATAATAAACAACGTATTACATGAGATCATTAATAGGAGTAGAGAAGCTGAAAAGATAATAAGAAGCTATATTCATAGAACACCTATTGATAGAAGTGAGACATTTTCAAGAATATCGAATTGTGATGTATACCTAAAATACGAGAATCTACAAAAAACAGGATCATTTAAGGTTCGTGGAGCATTATATAAGGTATACAAAGCTTATATAAATGGTGCAAAAGGTGTTGTTGCAGCCTCTGCTGGAAATCATGCACAAGGAGTAGCATATGCGGCTAGGGTATTTGGATTACCTAGTATAGTAGTTATGCCTAGGACAGCTCCTATATCTAAGATAGATGCTACTAAAAACTATGGTGCTAAGATAATTCTATATGGCGATATTATTGATGAGGCTGAAGAGAAAGCTAAAGAGGTAGCAGAGGATCAAGACTTTGTATTTATCCATCCATACAATGATATTGATGTAATAGCTGGTCAAGCTACAATAGCATGGGAGATCCTAGAACAGCTTAGCAATTTTGATATAGTTGTTGTGCCAATAGGTGGAGGAGGACTTGCATCAGGAATCATTAGCATTATAAAAAGTGTAAAGCCTAGCATAAAAATAGTTGGTGTTGAGCCTAAAAATGCGCCTAAATTTTATGAGTCATTAAAATGTGGTAAAATTGTAAGTATAGATGTAAAACCTTCTATAGCTGATGGTCTTATCGCTAAAAAACCAGGGACCTTAACCTTTGAGATAATATCTAAGCTTATAGATGATATAGTTCTTGTAGATGAAGATGAGATAGCTTATACAATGTTTCTATTACTAGAGAGAGCAAAGATGTTGGTTGAGGGTGCTGGAGCAGTATCGCTTGCAGCAATATTAAGCAGAAAGATAAGCAATATTGACGGCAAAAAGGTTTTGGCATTGATAACAGGAGGAAATGTTGATCTAACCTCTATATACAGAATTATATTAAAGGGGCTTCTTGTCTATGGAAGAATAGTGAAGATACGTGGCTATGTCCCAGATGTTCCAGGTACATTGCATAAGATACTAACTGTTTTGACAAAATATGGATGTAATATATTGGAGATAAGACATGAAAGATATCATGAAAAGGCATTACCATGGCATACAGATTTAGAGATACTGATGGAAGTACCATCCAAGGACTATGTAGATCAAATCATCAGCGAGTTAAAATCTATTGGTATAGAAATGAATATAGAGAAATAGTTTTTTATTCAGGGCGAGAGCTCCTCATCACATTTCAGATGGTTTGCATAGTCATCATTATTTCTAACGTCTTATCATAGACACTACATATTTAGCTAGCTTTAGTGCAGGATTTATATTTGTAACCCTTTGTATTCCTCTCCACTGTGGAGATGCATTAACCTCAAAAACTATGTAGCCATCCTTAGTTTCTGCTACATCTATACCCGCATAATGTAATCTTAAGGTTCTAAGAGTTTTAAATGCTATATCCTCTAATTCACTATCTATTCTGGCAATGGGTTCTGCATGAGCACCTTGAGCAATATTTGTTTTCCATTCATTAGGATTGTTCTGCACTCTATAATATGCAGCTACAATTTCGTCACCTATAGCTAGAAGTCTTATATCTCTTCCCGGTTTCTCAACAAATTCCTGAACATATATAGGTTGTCTTAACTGCGTTAATGTTTTAGCTATAGTATATACAATTTCTGGAGTCTCAGCTTTAATTATGCCAAACCCCATACTACCTATCATAGGTTTAACAACAACATTTTTCCATTCATTTGCAATTTTAGTTGCAGTAAAATAATCCTCTAAAACCACAGTTTTTGGAACTCGTATACCCGCTCTTTCCAAAAGCAATAAGCTTAGATACTTATCCCTTGCAGTTACTATAGAGTCTACGGGATTAACTACAGGTTTATTCATCATCTCTATGTGTTTAAATACATTTATTCTTCTCAGAAACATCTCAAGTGTGACAGCAACACCTAGATCTCTTAGGATTACAGCGTCAAAATCTATGGGTTTCAAGGAATTTGTATATACAACAGAGGAATTACCTCTATCTATCAAGGACATGATATCACAAGGCCTTAGATATATCGATGAAACTCCTAGAGAATCTAATGCTAATAATATCTGTCTTGCACTCCATGGAGGAACAAATCTATCTGCAACTACTGCGACTTTCGCCATGGAGATCGCCTTAATCATTAATTTATGTAGATTATGTTATCCAAGTTAAAAATCTATAGATTAATATCGATAAATATGAAACAAGGCTTGAGATAACTATTGCATCAGTTTCTTTAGCACCGCCAATCTCTATAGCTATACGATGTCTATTCTTTTTACTGATTGACAAGAAAATAAATGGGATTATATCAGAACCTAGTGCTATACCAATAATACTTGAAAAAGGAAGTGTATAGGGAAGCCATTCACATCCCCAGAAAATAGTATAGGATATTATGATATGGGTTAAACAATATCTAACTACATTTACTAAAATATATTTTGTTGAGATAAAGGTGTGAAAAGATGCTATAGCTATTGATAAGAGGAGTAATACACTAAATCCGAGAAGATCTACATATGTTCCAGAAATATTCACTAGGCTGGTAAAAAGAGGTACAAGGAATCCACATATGTTGAAGGAAATTGGAAAGCTCTTTGTACATTTAATTGAGCTACAGCTCCTGGAGAAAAAAATAATAAGAATAATGGACATCAATATTAATATAATGAATAGCTTATCAAATCCATGGAGAATAATATATGTGCTTAAGAATGATATTAAATAAATAGTTAAAATATATCTACGCATGATGATTTTATTCATAGTGATCGTAAAAGTTATATCATGAGATATATTCTATAAGCACTAACATACTTAATTCAACTTATAATCTTGGTGATTTATATTAAGAGTTAAGAAGAACTAAATATGCTGGGTTGATATTAAATGTTATATACATTAATAAAAGCCTTAGTATTTTCATGTAGTAGCTATCCTAAGATATGTGCTCCACACCGCTTTACACTCTCGAGAGATTATGATCTTTGTATCTTATCGGGTTTACTAGCAGTATCCTCTATAAATAGCTATGTCGATACTGTAATGGAGGAATATAAATATGGCAAAAGATCTATAAGTGATTTAGAGATTGGTAAAGTAATGAATATGGTATTTATTGAAGGATTGAGAGACCTCAGTACGCAATTCAATGTGATTATAGGTATCACCTCTGTCATAGTAACATATATAGCTCACCATGTTCAAAAAATGGGTACAAACTTTCATGATTCCTTGAGAAATATATATAGAAGTATGATGTTTAATAAAACTGAAGACTCTATTGAGATGATTAGAGGTTTACGGAGGTTTGGTGGAGAGATTGCTCATATACTAGATCAAATAGGTTTATCAGAGAGAAGAATAGCTATTGAAGATTTAAAAATATTTGATATCATAAAGCTTCTAGGAGAGCAACATCCTGGATTTAAATCACTGAGTCAGGTCCAAAGAATGATTAATATATTAGGTCTTGCAGAAAAGATCTTTAAAGAGTTAAGAGATTTAAATATGACTCTCTCTATAGTTTCGTTGCAATTAGCTAAAGAGGAACTTGGTATAGATATAGATCTAACAAAAAGAGATCCTAGATATTTCGCTGAACTACTAAGAATTGATAGGGAATATAGAAAGAAGGGTATAGATCTCGAATATATAATGCCCTATATAGTAACATCTTCTCTATATCTAGTTCTAACCCAGTGATAAATCAAATTATATAGGGATTAAACCTATGTCACTTCTATGATAGAGACATTTTTATTGGCTATAAGAGATACATTATATACCTGAACACCATTAACAAAAGCATATAGCCTCTTAGAATTATGTGCATGTCCATGTATAGCTATCTTAGGTTTTGGCATCATCTGTAGATTTTCTATTAATGGATAGCCTAAATAATCGTATATCACTGGATTTTCTCCATAAAGAGTAATAAAACTTGATGCATAGTGTGTAACGAGAATGGATATATCATATTTTGAGCATTCTATAATCATATTCTTAATTCTATCTAATCTCTTTTGATATATCTGATAAATATCAGGTATATTTTTCTTTTGCCATGGTGTAGGCTTTCTAAGCACCCCTCTACTTCCAATAACACATAGATTCTTATTCTTAATCTCAATAACTCTATATTCATCGTCAAGCCATATAAGCTCGTTTGAAACTTCTTTAAATAATGATTCTCTTCCCATATACTCCTCATTACCAAAAATGGAGATTACAGGTATTTTCATACCAACTCTATTCATTAAACGATTTATTATCTCTATGACAGGTTTAAGCATTTCTGGACAACCATTCTCAACAATATCTCCTGCTAATATTATTAAATCAAATTGTCTATTTAGGAGACTGTTGATGGAGGCAACAAATAGAGGTAGATAGCGGGGACTATGGATATCTGCAACCGCTAACAATGATATCTTCATCATGCTGATACCTCTGGTTGCACTAAACTAATTATTTCATTAATACTTAATAAGCTATAGTTAGAGTCTTATGTGTGTAACATAAGGGTGGTAAGTAAAGTGTTAAGACCTAGGGGAACAAATGCTTCAGGACATAGAGGATGGTATGAAGTTAAATGTAGAATATGTGCAAAGAAAATGTATATAGGAGATGACATTATATATCATTGCCCTAAATGTGCTCAAAAATACAATGCATATTTTTGTTTAGCTGATGCAAAAAGGCTACATATGCGTTGCCCATATTGTTCATCAGAGCTAACATTAGTGCTACAGTAAAATTATCTTAACAAGGTAGTTAAGATAAATGATAAGAGAGTATTTTTTGGAAGAATTCAGAAAAATACTATTAATAGATCATAATACATATTCGTTAATTATTGTAGACACATATCCATGTGATATCAGCATCACCGATATTCCTACTAGTATTAACGGCAATATAGAATCAATAAAAATTGATAATATAGAGTATTATGTTATTACAATTAACGTAAATAGGAATTATATTTACAGAATGGAAATTGATATTGTCTGTTTAGGGTATAGGGGAGTATGTGAGGTTATAAACCTCAAGATTTTCGTAGATAGAAAGTTTAATGATCTTGAAGAAGGCGATATTATATCAATAGTGAAAATAGCAGAAGAGGAGCTAAAGCAATTAAAACTATGTATTGATGTATAGAACCTCTTTAGTAAATTAACTTATGAGTGTTACATTTTAAATTTGATATCTAGGTAAGTTAGAGTTATAGAAGGTGTATAGATATGAGACAGGGGATAGCATTGAAAAAAATTGTTGAATATGTAGCTAGAAAAGCATCTATGTTAGGCCAGAAATATAATTTAGAAGATCTTGTAACTCCATCAATAGTTCCAATGTTTGACAAATCTATAGATAAAATTGTTTCAATAATAGTTCGAAACAGTAATGGACTTTGGTGTGGATTATGTGAAAAGGGACCTTTTACAAAACGTGGGCTATACTTACATCTGATTCGTGTCCATTCAAAAGACATAGAGTATATGGTTCACGATGAGCTCAAAAAGCTTTTAGAGGTTGTCAAAAAATAAACTATATAAAGGATATAGAGGAGGCTCTGTGTTTATAGTAGCATTTGATATTGATGGAACTCTCACACCGATAAAGAGCTCTTGGTCTTATGTTCACAAAGTTCTAAATACTTTAAAAAGAGCAGAAAGTATGGCAAAACAGTTTTTTGAAGGATTCATAAGTTATGATGAATGGATAGTACACGACTTGAGTCTATGGAAAGGACTAAGCTTAGATACTTTCAATAAAATTTTATCATCAATACCATGGAGAAGTGGTATAGAGAGTATAAGAAAACTGAAAAATAAGTATGCTAATAATGTTTTATTCATTGCAGTTTCTGGCGGATTTGCTCAGCTAGGGAAAAGAGCTGTAGAGGAACTGGGTTTTGATGCTTATATAGGTGTTGAAATTGATTATGAAAGTAATAGGTTGAATGGCAAAGCTAAATTTTATCCTGAATATAATGATAAAGGTAGATTGCTGGAGGAGTTTTTGCGGCAAAAACATATTAATGTGGAGAAAACTATTTGTGTAGGAGATAATATCAATGATATAGGTCTCTTCAGATATTGTGATATTTCAATATCTTTTTGCTCAACATGTTTAGATAGATATGCTACCTATGTTATAAAGACCTGTAACATTCGTATGCTAGCTGGATTTTTAGACTTCTTGTTGAGTACAATGATGAAGAAAGATTATTAACTAGTCATTTCTATTACTTTTATCTAACAACAGTACAGTGGGTAGTGACTACTTTGAGTATAAATCATAATGAGGATAAGATATTAATGATTTCTACAATAGTAACATTTATGTTAGTAATGAGCATATTTTCTAATACAGTTACAACTATATCAGCTCAACATATCAACATAATTAGAGTAAATAGAAATAGTATAGAATGGTTGTTTACTCCAAACAATTCTATTGCAAATCAATTATTTAAAGAGATTCAATTAGCCATTATTCCTTCAAGAGGTACTCTTCTCTTTAATTCTATTATCAACCTAAGTGAAGAACTAGCATTTGAAACAAATATTTCATTTCATATGATTGGTGGAGAAAGAATATATTATCGTATGTCAAGTACTACATCCCTAGATATCAACAATACCATAATTAAGCAGTCCGAGAATATAGAGGGCAATATGATTATAGAAAAGGATTCTATAGTCATTCAATGGCATAAATATCAAATCTTATTATCATCATCAAGCCTTCTATCATCAAAAAAGAATGTTACTACAGAGATCATATCAAAACATCTACAATCTACCGTTAAATCATTAAACTTAAGCTATGTAGAGAATCTAGAAGGATTATTAGTAGTTGATTATAATCAGAACTATATTTCATTAGAGATCATAATGTATAATATAGATATCAATTCTACTAAATATTTTTATAGTATATCCCAAGGAAATAACATATCTAATGAATTATTAAATATTCCTATGAGAAGCGATCTAGATATCACCCTATACCAAAATAAGACATCTTTAGGAATTAGATACAGCTGTATCGGTATGGATATGGAGGATCCAATAAAAACACAATTAGTATATTCTATAGTCTTACCATTAATTATAGATATTCAAAAAATTGTGGATAACCTTAATATAACTAAGGTTTTTGGAGGTAGTATAATTAATAAAGTTCTTACAAATTTGCTTCCAAGAATAAATACCTTATTCATAACACCTTTAATAATGTATACTTATAATAATATCTCTACTGGGGCTATCAATAATAATATTACTGATGTTAAGCTAGCTGTAATATATAAAAGTATTCCATCTCCTATATTTTACATGGCATTAAATAATAGCAATATACATTTATTGAATGAATCTAGAACAAGATCCATGATGAGAGAATTTTATAACTATATTAGCCAATCATTTAATATCTTCTATGAAAATCTAGATCCATGGATAGAAAATGCATCCATAGAAACTACTGTTATTACAACTCTACCGTCAACTCAATCTATACAATTCAATGATACAGCTCTAAAATTATTAGCAATAGTGATTAGTATAGTTTTTATACAAACATTTGTTATTGTCTACATGATATATAAATTGTATGTATATTCAAAAAAGCCTAAAGGTTAGCTTTTAAATGACATTAATTTACTAGTATATTCCTCCATAAATAAACGATAGATATTTATAGCCATTAAAGAACTTAGTTGTTACATTTCTATTCTTCAATATCGTATCAATATCTTCAGGCTTTAGCATCATAGGATTATATTTCTTTGAACCAAGAATGAAATTACATGAATAACCAAATGATGGAATCCATACCTGATACTCTAGTACATAGTTAAATACAGATTTTACTGCTTGGTAAACATCCATATAAACATCTCTATAGAAGAAGCTTGAGCCTGCCTGTGTTACCATAACTCCATCATCTGTTAAAACACTGTATATCTTTCTATAGAAATCAGTTGTATATAGTTGTTTAGCTATGTCGCTTGAATAGGGATCTGTTAAATCTAGTATAATTACATCGAAACTTCCACTCTCTGCTTCCTCAATAAACTTCTTTCCATCTTCTATTACTATCTTAGCACGTTTATCAAAGAATGACCCTTGATGAATTGGATATAGATATTTTTTAGAGAGTTCTACAACATCCTCATCTATATCAACCATAACAGCATTATTAACAGTATTATGTTTTAATACCTCTCGTAGAGCAGCCCCCTCTCCACCACCTATTATCAGTACTTTCATTGGATTTGGGTGAAGAACCATTGATGGATGAACAAGGCTTTCATGATAAATGAATTCATCTGCTTGTGTACTTTGAATATATCCGTCAAGGATTAGACTTAGACCAAACTCCTCTATCTCAGCAATAATTATTTCTTGAAATTTTGATTTATGTACAACATGTAATTCTTTTATCTTCATGATCATAGAGCTGCTTCTTCCAATTCCTTGAATTATTGTAACACCAAGCATTATTGGTTTCACCTTATACTTATCTATAATCCATAGAGTTTTTAAGGTTAAAAGTAGAAGTTATCTTAATACAAATTGATGATGTGCATGCTAAATACTGAAAATATGATGATGGGCCAAAGCGCTGAACATGCTTATCGAGATAATCATTTTCAATATAACATTACTACATTTACTTATAACTCAATTCGTATGTAAATCATTCTACTAGGGTCACTTTTTATAACATTCTAGGTTCATAAATATTGAACATGGGTGTAGACAACGCTAGCCAAAGAGAAGCTAGTAAGGAATATAAGGAGAATGCTAAAGATAAGGGTAGATTTAAGAAGTTTTACTAATATTCGCAAAAGAGTGGGTAGTAAAGAATCTTCGTTGGAAGATACAGAGGTTTTAGTATTAGCGAATATACTCACTAATATGATTCTGATGGGTAAGGATAAAAGACGAAGGTGTATATTCTATAATCATGTTGACGGACTTTGTACATTCCTAAAATTTGATGTGGCAATACCTACACTAACTATGGTGAAGGTAGGGGATGGATATAGAGTAAATGTTGCAAATAATCCAGAGGTATGTGCTGTATGTCCATACTGGAGGGAGAGAAGATAATATTTCCTATATTGTTCATACCATGTAGATGCTATATCCGTATACGATTATACTTATAACTTATAATAGTTATTCTAAATCTAAAGACAATGTGTTAAGTGTGATTAGATATGACTATAATTGTAGCTTTAGATCCTCCATTGTTTGTAGATCCATATGAATGGATTTATACTAGATATATCCAGCTAAGAGATGTGGTAGAGGGATTTAAGGTAGGTTTGCCTGCAATTATTAGGTTGGGTGTTGAGAAGATTAGTACAATATTTAGAGATTACAATAAGTTTCTAATTGCAGATTTAAAGCTTGCAGATATTGGCGATATAATGTCTCTGAGTATAGAGATTCTAGCTACATATGGATTTAATGCTGTTATTGCACATGGATTTGTGGGGATAGAACAAGCTCTAGATATAGCTTCTAAGCATTGTAAAGATCTAGGTATAAAATTGATACTAGTAGTATCTATGTCACATGATGGTTCTAGGGAGTTCATAGATAAACATCTCGATGAACTTATAGATATAGCTAAAAAGATAGAGAGTTGGGGTGTAGTTGCACCAGCAACAAGGCCAGAGATAATAAAGAGGATTAGAATGCGTTATAGTAGTACAGAGCTAAAGATTTTATCACCTGGTGTAGGAGTACAAGGTGCAGAACCTGGCATAGCTCTATGTAATGGTGCTGACTATGAAATTATTGGAAGAGCTATTACCCTCTCAAGCAACATTAGAGAAAGTGCTTTAAGGATTAAAGAGGAGCAAAGCTATAGGGTGAGACAATGTCTTGGCTCGCTATAGAGCTATATAGAAAGGGTATGGTTAAAATAGGACAGTTTAAACTATCTTCTGGTCTAGAAAGCCCATTCTATATAGATTTAAGAAGACTGTATAGTTATCCAGAGCTAATGGAGAATATTATTAACATGGCATTGAATACTATTAACTTAGATGAATACGATGGTATAACTGGGATTGCAACATCTGGTTTAGTGTTAGCCTCTTTTATTGCGTGTAGAACTAAAAAGCCATTGTCCTATGTAAGACTAGAAAGAAAGGAGTATGGTACGAAATCACTTGTTGAGGGAGATGTAGTGTCGAAGAAGATATTAATAGTAGATGATGTAGCAACAACAGGCAGCTCCATCGAATATGCATATCTGGCGGTAAAAGAGCAGGGAGGAAATCCTATAGGAGTATTTGTTGTTATTGATAGAGAACAAGGTGCTAGAGAAAGACTGGGTAGATATGGCTTAAGGTTTTACTCTTTATTGACTGCTAGGGAATTATTTGATATCCTTAGAAATGAAGGATATATTGATGAAGAGAAATATAATGAGATAATAGAATATTTAAAAGGATATAGGTAATACAGAGATGACTGTTTTAATACACAAAATATTTATAACTTTAGAACAATACTAATACCATAAGGCTGATAACGATTGAGACATAAATCTTTTTATCGTAGAGATATAATATCGATACTTGATTTTACACGTGAGGATTTAGAACAGTTGTTTGAATATGCAGATAAGTTTATTGAATACGGAGATAAGAAGTTCTCGGTGTTAAGCAATAAGGTTATAACCCTAGCATTCTTTGAACCATCAACACGAACAAGGCTCAGCTTTGAAATTGCTAGTAAAAAGCTAGGTGCAGATGTTATTACAATTGTTGGAGAAGAAGCAGTAAGTATAGCAAAAGGTGAAAACTTTACTGATACCATAAGAATGCTTGATACATTTTCTAATGCAATAGTACTTAGACATAGGTTTGAGGGAGCAGCTAAATATGCAGCAGAAATAGCTGAAAACCCTGTTATAAATGCTGGTGATGGTAGACAACATCACCCCACTCAAACGATGATAGATCTATACACTATTAAAAAACTATTTGGAACTATAGATGGACTTACCTATGGTGTTTTAGGGGATCTTAGGTATGGTAGAGCAGCTGCATCGTTTATATATGGTTTAACTCTCTTCAATCCAAAGAAAATATACCTTATATCACCACCACTTCTTAGAGCTAGAGAGGAGATAATAAAGGTATTAAACGATAAAGGTATTAATTTCGAGGAAACAACAAATATTGAGGATGTATTGCCCTATCTCGATGTTCTCTACGTTATTCGCATCCAAAAAGAACGTTTCCCAGATCCCATGGAATATGAAAGAGTAAGAGGCTCCTATAGAGTAACGTTAGATCTATTATCTAAGGGTAGAAAAGAACTTAAGGTACTACACCCATTGCCAAAGGTCGATGAGATAGACCATGATGTAGATTCTTCTCCCTATGCAGCATATTTTATTCAGGCTAGGTTTGGTATACCAGTTAGAATGGCTCTTTTAGCATTGTTATTTGGTGTTGAGATATGAATGAATCTGTATCTACATTAATTGTGTCAAAGATTATGAATGGTACTGTTATAGACCATATACCGGCTGGTAAGGCACTTGACATATTAAATGTATTGAATATTAAAGGCTCTGAAGGTCTTAGGATAGCAGTTTTAATGAATGTTGAGAGTAAGAAGCTTGGAAGAAAAGATATTATAAAAATTGAGCAGAAGAAACTTACACCAACTGAAGTCAATGTTATAGCACTAATAGCTCCTACAGCAACGATAAATATAATTGAGAATTTCTTGGTTGTATCAAAGTATAGAGTTGAAATACCTGAAGTTATTGAAGGTATTTTGCGATGTACTAATCCAACATGTATATCGAATAAAGGGGGAGAGCCAATAAGATCGCGATTCAAAGTAATAAGTAGAGAGCCGCTTAAGATTCAATGTGTTTATTGTGGATCCTTTGTGGATAAGGATGATATACCAAAGCTTATTATAAGGAAAAGCTGAGACAAAATGTCTATAAAACCAGCAAGAATTTTATATGTGGATTCAATTGCTAAAAACATATTTTTAGTAAGATTAAAACCCATCTTCTCTATAGGTTCACCAAAACCATTTCAGTTCTTCACGGTGTGGATTCCTAGAAGAGATGAAATCCCATTAAGTATAGCGGATTTTGATGGAAAAGAGCTTGTATTTATATATAAGGTTAAGGGTTATGGAACAAAGAGTTTCTCAGAGCTTTCAAAAGGCTCTATAGTTGGATTGAAAGGTCCTCTAGGAAGGGGCATTGATGTAGAAAGTCTTGGTAGATCAATATTGGTTATTGCTGGAGGAATAGGTATAGCTCCAATACCATATCTAGTTAGAGCCATAACTTATAATACAAATACAAAGATAGATATCTTCTGGGGAGTTAAAGAATATACAGAGATATTCGATATAAAATCCTTAATATCTATGGAGAGAGTTAATAGGATTATAATATCAACAGAAGATTGTAGCCAAAAGAACTATCTCTGTGGCATGATAACAGATGTAATAGATTTAAGAGAAATTAATAACTATGATAGCATTATAGCTGTAGGGCCATTGGGTATGCTAAAAACTGTATGTAGGAAATTTAGAGATCATAATCCATATGTAGCTCTAGAGACAATTGTTAAGTGTGGTATAGGTATCTGTGGTTCATGTTATATTAGATACACAGATAAATTACTATGTGTTGATGGTCCTGTATTTAGATGTTCAGAGGTAGAAAAACATCTTGAGTCGGAGGATACTAATACTTAGATATTATTATTATGGAGAGGTAGTGGATGTGGCAGTAGTTGTTAGAGATGGTATAGTTATAGAAAGTAGAGGCTTTGTAAATAAGGATATATGTAATAATAACATGTGTATAGATCTTAGATCTCATGGTATTGCTCTGCCAGGGTTTATCGATATACATACTCATTTAAGGGGTCTTCATCTAAGCTATAAAGAGGATGAGGAGACAGGTACAATGGCTGCTGCTAGAGGAGGATTTACAGCTGTTATAGATATGCCCAACACTATTCCTAGGATAGATAATATTGATGCACTAGAGAGTAAGCTTAGGAGTCTTAGAGAAAAGGCATATGTTGATTACGGTATATACATATCTCCATCAAATAGTATTCCTAGAGTAAATTCAATGCTAAATGTCGATGGTGTTATAGGTGTAAAGATATTTCCAGAAGACTTAAAGTATGTAGATATTGTCCTAGAGATTCTTAGACGTAGAAATTTTGATAGGCTCTTAATTGTTCATGCAGAACATCCTGACTATATAAGTGAATGTGAAGCTGGTCTTAGATGGAGATGTAGATCTATAGATAGTGAATTAGTTGCACTAAAAATATTGGGAGAACTTTCTAGACGTGGTGATAGAATTCATGTAACTCATGTTACAAATACCACTACACTTCGATATGCTAGAAATATGGGCTTTTCTGTAGATACTTGTCCTCATTATCTATATCTCTCCTCGGAAGATGAGAGAACCCTTGGATGTATAGCTAAGGTGAATCCTCCGCTTAGAGAACCAAGTGTTAGAGATGAATTGCTTAGATCTATAAAGATGTTTGATGCTATTTCAACGGATCATGCACCTCATAGTATTGAAGAGAAGAGCAAACCGTTTGATGAATGTCCTGCTGGTATACCATCTTTAGATATAGCTGGATCTCTAATTCTAAACCTTATTCATATGGACTTTCTATCTATAGATGATGTTATTAGACTTACATCTCTAGGACCTGCAAAAATAATTGGTATAGATAGATGGGGCTGTATTCATGAAGGCTGTATAGCTAGCTATACAATTGTTGATCTAGATAGCGAAATTATCGTAGATCCTAGCAAATTTTACTCCAAGGCTAAGTTCTCACCATATAGAGGAAGAAGATTGAAAGGAGTAGTGAAAGCTACAGTTATTAGAGGATATGTTGTTTTTAATGGTGATAATCTGGATGAAAAACCGGTTCCAGAGCCATTAACAAAGTTTATGGTGAGAAAATGAGTTTAGAAACAATTGTTGCAGGTATAGTGCTTAAGCATCCTATTATGAATGCAAGCGGTATATTGGGTGAGTATAGAGAGCATATAGCTAGATTAGCTAGATATGGATTTTCAGCAATAGTTACAAAAACTATTACACCCAGTCCTAGGAAAGGTTATGAACCACCAATAATAGTAGAGCTACCTAATGGAGGACTTCTTAATGCTGTTGGATTAGCTAATCCAGGTAAAGGTATTGTTTATGATTTGGTTAATGAAGCTAGGAAATATAGTTTGCCAATAATAATAAGCATTGGTGGTTCTAGTGAAAGGGAGTTCATTGAAGTAGCTTCACTTGCCGATGAATTTGGTGCTAACGGTATAGAGCTAAATCTAAGTTGTCCTCATGCAAAAGGCTATGGCATTGAAATTGGTGCAGATCCTAGTAGTGTTTATAGCATTGTAAAGGAGGTTTCATCTGTTGTCAAGATACCTATAATAGCCAAGTTAGGGTTGTGTGATAGAGTTGTAGAGTCCTCTATAAAGGCATTGAGTGGTGGAGCTAGGGCTTTAACTCTAATCAATACTGTGAAGGCTATGGCCATAGATGTATATACCATGAAGCCAATACTATCAAATATCTTTGGAGGGCTCTCAGGTCCTCCAATACATCCGATAGCTGTAAGAATTGTATATGAAGTTTATAGGGAGACTGAAGCTGATATAATAGGCTGTGGAGGTGTAGATAGTTGGGAGAGTGCAGCAGAATTCTTCCTTGCAGGGGCAAAAGCGGTACAGATAGGTACAGCTATATATAGAGATGAGAATATAGTTAATAATATTGTGCAAGGGCTTCAGCAGTGGCTTTACGAAATAGGGGCGAAGAGTATTAGGGATATTGTTGGTGCTGCACACAAGTTTTAAACATCTTTAATCCTTCGAATAAACTAATTATCTCTTCTAGAACGTATACTACTGAGATTTATGGGTTTGTGCAGACTTTGTAATAGATCTAGCATCACTATAAGTAGCTCTATTAATGTCTGTGTCAATTGTTTAAGAGAGAAACCTGTAGAAGCCTTAAACATCGCTATGGAAATACATAGGAGATATAGAGCCTTTCTAGGCTTACCCATAGAACCTCCTAGAGATGTTAATGGTGTTAAGTGTAGGATATGTGTCAACGAATGTTCCATACCTAAAGATTCTGTTGGTTATTGTGGAGTGTGGAGAAATAGTAATGGAGTTCTAACTCCTGTAGAAGGATATGGGAAATCTATTGCATATGCATATCTAGATCCATTGCCAACAAACTGTGTTGCAACACCTGTATGTCCAGCTGCTACAGGTGTGGGGTATCCCAAGTATGCTATCTCTAGCTATGGAGAATATGGATACTATAATCTAGCTGTATTCTTTGCTGGATGTAACCTTGACTGTGTTTTTTGTCAGAATTGGGATCACAAGGATATTATTACTAGTTGGGATCTACGCAAAAGATATACTATAGATAGAGAGTATTTAATTGAAAAAGCTCTGAAGAATGATAGAATTACATGTATATGTTTCTTTGGTGGTGATCCAGGGCCACATATAATAGATGCTCTTTATATCTCTAGAAAAATAGTTGAAAATAAAGGAAGTAGCATTAAGAGGATATGTTGGGAAACAAATGGACTTGTAAATACAGAGATTATGAGGGAGATGGCAAGACTCAGTCTAGAGAGTGGAGGTATTGTAAAGATAGATTGGAAAGCATGGACATCATCTATATATCAAGCTTTAACAGGAATTGATGGATATAGAGCTGTAGAGAGGATTAAGAAGAATGTAGAACTTGTGGCAAAATTAGGTAAATTAAGAGAAGAAGTACCGCTTCTTGTAATTAGCATTCTCCTAGTCCCAGGATATGTGGATACTCTAGAGGTACTAAATATAGCTAAATATATAGTGTCAATAGATAGCAGAATACCCTTAATATTACTAGCATTTCATCCAGATCACTTACTAAGAGATTTATCTCCAACAAGTAAAAGACATGCATATGAAGCATATAAGATAGCTAAGGAGGTAGGGGTTGAGAGAGTATATATAGGAAATGAATGGCTCTTAGGAAACTACTATTGATATCAAATATCAAAATAGATAATGAGTTATATCAATACTCGCACAGGTTTGGATATTGGTGCCGCGGCCGGGATTTGAACCCGGGTCACGGGCTCGAGAGGCCCGCATACTTGACCGGGCTATACTACCGCGGCGCTGATTTATAGATGTTTTGTTATAAGGACTTAAAAGCTTTTTACCTATAGATCTTGTCTAGTGATTTGTATTGAGGCGAAGGGTAGAGAGGTTATTGAGAGATATTGCTTTACAGAGGATTGATATTCTATATGGTTTAGGTGTTGAAGCTGTTAGGAGGGGGGATTATGCTTTGGCTAAGAGGTATGGAGAGCTTATTAGGAGGATAGCTATGAAAGCACGTGTAAGGATTCCAAAGGGTATTAAGAGGTGGATTTGTAAGAATTGCAATGTTATAATGGTTCCAGGTATAAATGTTAGAATTAGAACTAGGAGGGAGGGTAAAACTCTTAGGATTGTAACTAGATGTTTAGTCTGTGGTTGGATTCATAGATATGAATTTATTAGAGGGGGGAGTGATGGGATATAAGAAAGCTATAGGTAGGCTTAAGAAACAGAAGATAGCTATACATAGAGCTGATGTTAATATAGGTAAGAATGGTTTGCATGAGAATGTTGTAAATGAGATAAAGAGGAGGTTAGAGCTAGAAGGAGTTATAAAGATTAGAATACTTAAGAGTGCTAGGCAATATGTAAGTGAAGATGATATATATCAATTGGCGAGGAATATAGATGCTATAGTTGCTGATGTAAGAGGATATACATATGTATTGATTAGTAAGAAAGCTCTTAAGGGAAATCCTAGAAAGATATCCTAAACACTGTAAAGGGTTAGATCCATCAATGGTTACAGTAAGAGATGTACCAGCAGATATGCTTATAGATAGATTAGCAAAGTATTTAAAGGAAAATATCTCTGTTATTAGACCTCCTCACTGGGCTCTTTTCAGTAAAACAGGTTCCCATAGAGAAAGAGTTCCTGATAATCCAGATTGGTGGTACTATAGAGCAGCGGCAATTCTAAGGAAGCTTTATCTAGCAGAAGAGCCTATTGGTATTGAAACATTTAGAACTATTTTTGGAGGGCTAAAGAGAAGAGGATCAGCACCTCCACACTTTAGGAAATGTGGAGGCTCAAATATAAGAAAAATATTACAGCAGCTTGAAGCTGCACACCTGGTTATGAAGACTCCAAAAGGGCGTGTAATATCGGGTGAGGGTAGAAGGCTACTGGATAGGATAGCTAATGAAATATTTAATGAGCTTATAAAAACCAGACCTGAATTAGCAAAATATGGATCTCTAGCTAGTAAACAAGTACAGAGTTAGAGCATTAAGCACATAAACTTAGTTATGCATATATAGAAACAGCTTATTAGTACTATGGGTGAAAAGATATGGAGATGGACTCTTATAATGATGAAGAAGTAGCAGCATTATTAGAGAAACAGTATAGAGAACTCTTAATGAGGAGAAGAGAGCTTGAGAGAAGAAGGCTTGAGAAGGAGGCAGAAGAAGCTAGGAGACAAGAGATACTTAGAACCATACTAACACCTGAAGCAAGAGAGCGTTTAGCAAACATAAAACTTGTTAGACCGGAAATAGCTAAAGCTGTTGAAGATAGACTAATAGTATTAGCACTTCAGGGAAGAATAAATAGACCTATTACAGATGAGGAGCTAAAAGCTATTTTATCTGAGATCTATGAGAAGACGAGGAGAGAGTTTAGAATAAGTATTCGTGAGAAATAGGGAAAAGCTTATGGCAAGGAATAAGCCCTTAGCTAAAAAGCTTAGACTTATAAATAGAGAGAAATCTAATCAGCCCATACCAGTATGGGTTACCATGAAAACAAGGCTAAAAGTTAGAAGAAGTTTTAGATTAAGGCATTGGAGAAGATCAAAGCTTGGTGATGTATAGGGTGAATATTTATGCCGAGTAGTAAGAGTGAAGGTATCTATATAATACCTCTAAGACGTGTCTATATGGCGAAGGGAAGAAGAGATAGGGGTAAAAGAGCTATAAGATATATTCGTAAGTTTCTAGAGAGACATTTGGGTGGAAGAGTTCTATTAGATCCATATATAAGTAGCTATGTATATCAGAGAAAGATAGAGAAACCACCGCGTTATATCGTAGTAAAGTTTATGAGAATTGATGAGGGAGTATATAAAGCTATGCTTGCTTTTTTGGTAAAGAGGTAGTCTTCTAGATGAACATAGAGAAGATAAATTATAAAGGTAATCCAAATATAGGCGTATTTATGTTTTCTAATGATAAAATAACATTAGTACCCAAGGATACTGATGATAAAATTCTAAATATAGTTGCAAAAGTATTGGGATCACGTGTTCTGAGGATCACTTTAGGGGGTATGAATATCGTTGGAATATTTGTTGCAGGAAATAATAAAGGATTGCTGCTTTCTCCTCTCGTAAGAGAAGATGAGTATAGGTTAATAAAAAGCTCTTTTGATGGTAATGTAGCTATAGTAAAAACAAGGTTTACTGCAGTGGGTAATGTGATACTGGTTAATGATAGAGCTGCCTATGTACATCCAGATGCCTTTGATGAACTTAAAAATTATGTAAAGGAATATCTGGAGGTAGAAATAGTGGAGAAGGGAACTATTGCAGAAATACCTACAGTAGGTTCAGCTGCCTATGTAAATAATATTGGTGGGATAGTACATCCAGAGGCTTCAGATAGAGAAATAGAATATCTTTCTAATTTATTTGGTGTGAAAATGGATGTAGGAACTGTAAACTTTGGTATAGGGTTTATAAGGTCTGGTTTAGTTGGTAATAATCGCGGTCTCCTAGTAGGTGATAGAACAACAGGTCCCGAAATTATGAGGATAAGTAAGATTTTTGGGTGAATATATATGAGTAATGATGTAAAAATATATAGAATTACAGGCCTCATGTTAATAGCTCAAGACAAATTACCTAGATGGCAGAAGTTCATAGTTGAGGTAAGAGCTCTCAAACCTGAACATGCTATAGAGAAAGTGGTATCTGAGATTGGTGGTAGACATAAGGTTAAGAGGAGTAATATAAAAATAGTTAAAGTGGAGGAGATAAGTCTTGATGAAGTTCAAAGTAAGTATGTCAAAGATCTAAGTACCATTACATATATGGTGATATAATGTCACAACCAAGTGAGGAAAATATTGAGGAGATTGCACAACAATTAATTTTACAACTCAATGAGCTTCGTAATGCTATACAGCTAGTTCAAGGTAGATCATTAGCAATATCAAGTGAGTTACAGGAGATTAGATTAGCATATGAAACTCTTTCAACAATTAGAAAATTTAGTCAAAGCAATGTCCTAGCATCTCTAGATAGACAGGGATATGTCTTTGTGAAGATGCATCTAGCTGAATCTGATAGAGCTATAGTGAGAATAAGTCGAGATCTATATGCTTTACTACCTATAGAGAATGCTATGAACATTCTATCAATGTATGAAAAGGATCTTATCTCAGAGCTTCGTGAGACTGAGGCAGAGCTAAAGAAGCTAAATGAGCTCTACGAACAACTTCAAAAGAAACTTCAAGAATATTTAGCTATATTATCACAAAAAGAAAGGACTACTAAAAAATAGATAAGGAGAGGTATAGTATATAGTGTTTCAAAAGATTCGCAATGCTGTTCAGAATTTTGTTAAACAGATTTCTGATGCAATAAGATATAAGACTCTTGATGAAAAAGATATTTCTAGATATTGTGATAATCTTTTAAATGAGTTAATAGAATCTGATGTAGCTTATGATGTTGCTGAGAAGATTGTAACAGATATTGGAAATCGATTGAGAGAGATAAAGATTCCTAGAGGTACAAATGTTGAGGAATACATAAATAATATTGTAATTGATGTACTACGAAAGCTTCTAGATAATGCAACATCTTATGACTTTATAGAGTATATAGCTAAATCATCTGAGAAACCAGTTAAGATAGTATTTATGGGTATAAATGGTGTAGGTAAAACTACAACGATTGCTAAAGTTGCATATATGTTGAAGAAAGCAGGTGTAAAGCCTGTAATAGTAGCTGCAGATACATTTAGAGCTGGTGCCCAAGAACAGCTGAAAAAGCATAGTGAGAGACTTGGTATACCATTTATTGGTGGTAAATATGGTGCAGATCCTGCGGCTGTTGCATTCGATGGTATTGTATTTGCATCTAAAAATAGGTTTGATGTTGTTTTAATCGATACTGCTGGTAGAATGCATATAGATGTAGATCTTATGAATGAGCTGAAGAAGGTTATTAAGGTTGTAAAGCCTCATATAAAGGTGCTTGTATTAGATGCTCTTACAGGTAATGATGCTATAGAACAGGCTAAGAAATTTGATGAGGCTATAGGTATAGATGGTGTAATACTAACAAAACTAGATGCAGATGCAAGTGGAGGTGCAGCAGTATCTGTTGTTGCAGGTCTTGGTAAGAAGATTTTCTATGTAGGTGTAGGCCAAGGATATGACGATCTTATTAGATATAGCTCCGATATAATAATAAGATTACTTTTTAAGCAATCTAAATAAGAGATTTCTGTAGATGTGGGTAATCATGCCTATATCACTAAGAAATATCTTTGAAGATATAAGGAAAATACTTGAATTAGCAGAGAAGCCCGAGGGTGATGACTTTAGACAGATACTTAAGATAACATTTTTGGGCTTAGCAATTGTTGGTTTAGCGGCTTTTGCTATATCAATTGCAATAACATATATATTTCAGTTAGCTGGTATAGAAATACCGAGTTAGGGGAGGTATATGGAGGTAGCAGATAAAGGATCTGAATCAAATACTTCGCTAATGAAAACAAGTAAAAATATGTTTTTTGCTATTAGAACTACAGCTGGTCAGGAAACTAATGTCGCTTTAATGATAGAGGTTAGAGCTAAAACATCTAATTTACCTATATACTCAATACTCTCATTACCAAATTTAAAGGGGTATATAGTGCTAGAGACACCAGGTCTTCATATAGTTTATGAGGCTATTAGAGGTCTAAAACATGTTAAGGGTAAGACATCAGGAACATTAAGATGGGAAGATTTGGAGGCTCTTATAAAGCCAAGGTCTCTAATAGAGCTTATTCAGGTTGGTGAGGAAGTCGAGGTTGTTGCAGGTCCGTTTAGAGGAATGAAAGCTAAAATTATCGCTATAGATAAAACTCGTAATGAAGTTTCACTTAACGTTTTAGAGGCGAGCTATCCACTTACAATAACAGTACCTGTAGACTATATTAGGCCTTCAAAGAGGGAGATGTAGATATGCCTAGGATAAAGGTAATAAAGATTCAGGTAGAGGGTGGGAAGGCTTCACCAGCTCCACCTCTAGGACCTGCTATAACTGATGCAGGACTAAATGTAGCTGAAGTTATTGAGAAGATAAATAAGATGACTGAGGTGTACAAAGGATTAACAGTAACAGTAAAGATTATTGTTGATCTCGATACTAAGAACTATGAAATAGAGCTTGAGTTACCGACAGTGACAAGTATGTTACTATCGATGGCAAAGGCATCGGAACCTTCTGGCGATCCTATGCATAAGAAGATAGGTAATATAAGTATTGAGGATGTTGTAAGAGTTGCATTGCTGAAGAAACCAGAGCTAACAGCTAAAAGTTTAAAGGCTGCAGTAAAGACAATTCTAGGATCTGCTAGATCCATAGGACTTACAGTAGAGGGCAAGGATCCTAAGGATGTGATAAAAGAGGTGGAACAAGGTGTATATGATGCTATTTTGGGTAAATATGAGGGTGAGTGGTCAAGGGTGTAATGATTTATGAGTATAACCTCAAAGGAATATGGTGAAAGAATAAAGGAATTGATTAGACTTGCCATAGATACTAGTAAGCCTAGAAAATATGTTCAAAGTGTAGAATTGATAGTAACATTTAGTGGTGTTGATGTTAAGAAGCAACAGGAGTTTAGATTTAGGGATACAGTATTTCTGCCAAAGGGCTTGGGTAAGAATAATAAGATATGTATGGTTCTAGATGATACCCAGGTACAGAGAGCAACTGAGCTAGGTGTTTATAGAGCTATTGGTAAGAGTGAACTATCTAAGATTGATAAGAAGACAGCTAAAAAAATAGCACAAGAATGTGATTGGGTATTGGTAAGAGCAGATTTAATGGGTTTAGCTGGCAGGGTTCTTGGACCTGCTCTAGGGCCTAGGGGTAAAGCACCTATAGCTATTCCTCCTACAGCAAGTATAGAGAGCATAGTTGCTCAGTATAGAAATGCTACAAGGCTCCATTCAAAGGAGCAGCCATGGGTAGGCTGTAGAATAGGTACAGTGAAGATGTCTATAGAGGATCTTACTGAAAATGCTATTGCTGTACTACACTATATTGAAGAAAAGATAAAAAGACCTCTGCTCCAAGTTGCACGTATATATGTAAAAACTACGAGTAGTCCTGCATTAGAATTGTAAAGAGGTGTCTGGTTTGAAGGCTGGTTTAAAAGCGGAATTGGAAAGACTTGTTAAGGAGCTATCATCTTCTCATGTGATGGAGGAGAAGAGGATTGGTGTAGCTAGAGCTGAGAAGAGAAAACAGATAGAGATGGCTAAAAAGTTATTGAATGAATATAGAACTATTGTTTTAATAGATGCTAATAGAGTACCTGCAAAGTTCTTTACATATCTTAGGCAAAGGCTATATGGTATAGCTGTAGTAAAAATGTTTAAAAATAATTTGTTGTTGTTAGCTTTGAAAGAGATGGGTTATGCTAATGTTGATGAATTTTCAAGATTTTTAACAGGGCCTAATGTAGCTATATTTACAAATCTTAATCCATTTGAGATAAAATTGCTGTTAGATAAGATTTCCATGCCTATGAGGGCAAGACCCGGAGATAAGATTGATAGAGAAATTGTAGTTCCACCAATGAGAACAGAGCTAAAGCCTGGACCTATAATGAGTCTTTTCGGAAAGCTTAAAATACCGATACAGGTAAGAGATGGTGTTATATGGATTGCTAAGGAAGCTACAATTGCTAGACCAGGAGATGTAGTTACACCAGAGCTTGCATCTCTATTTGATAAGCTTGGTGTTGAGCCTAGCTTTATAAAAGCTAATGTTAAGGTTGCTTTTGAGAGAGGGATTGTGATACCTGCTGAGAAGCTTTATATAGATATTGAGGCTTATAGAAACGAATTTGTGAAGGGTGTTATAGATGCAATTAATATTGCATCAGAAATTGTTATACCAGTACCAGAGATAGTTAAGGTGTCTATAGGTAAGGCATTCATTAGAGCTTCAAAGATCTTAGCAGAAACAGGTATAGTAACGAAGGAATCTGCTCCAATAGTATTTATGAATGCTTTATCAAAGGCATTATATCTAGCATCATTATTAGCACAGAAAGTTCCAGAGCTTGGGCAAACACTACCTGCTGTACAGCAGATTCAACAGCCACAACCCGTGGCTGCTCCAGCTAAGGAGGAGGCTAAGGCTGAGGAGAAGGAGGAGAAGAAGGAGGGTGTGTCTGAGGAAGAGCTTGCTGAAGGTCTTTCAGCACTCTTTGGCTAAAACATTTTTGTATCTTATATCATACCTCTATATTTGCATGTTCTTGTCTTAAATCTTCCTCAGTTTTACCAAATCTATGCATAAGCTCTGCTATAACTGCATCTAGAAAAACTGCTGCACAATCCTCAAATAGTGTTCCTAGTGGTGCTAATGGTTCGTGAAGTCCTAGTACCTGTCTAGCAAAATAGTCTTCTACATGGCTAATCTTAGTTCTTCCAGGAATCTCTACAACTACATCTGCTAATCTAGCTAAGGGGGAATCTATAAAACTTGTTATTGCTATAACCTTTGCACCAACAGTTTTAGCTGCTTCTGCAGCAGTAACTATTAGAGCAGTTCTACCAGAGCCAGAGATAGCTATAACTATATCATCTTTTCTAACAGGAGATACAATAGTATCGCCAAGAACATATACATCAAAACCAAGGTGCTTTAACCTCATTGCAAAAGCTCTACCAACCAAACCACTCCTCCCAGCACCAATAACAAGAATTCTACGATCATTCTTATAAGCATCTTCCAACAACTTAATAAAGTTCTCCACCTGTGGAGACTTAATAACAGCTAGAGCATTAGATATAAAATTTGAGATCTGTAAATAGGCTCGATACAACATAGGTAGCTTCTCAGCTAACTCAGGATTACTCAAAACATAACACCAAAACCAATAACAATAATACAGAAAAAAAGCTTTAAAGAAAAAGCAAGAAATATAAACCAGCATTAAAACTCATAAAGCAGACACAAAACCTATTATATTTTAGCCGCCGTAGCTCAGCTCGGTAGAGCGCCGGCCTTGTAAGCCGGTGGTCGCGGGTTCAAATCCCGCCGGCGGCTCCAAGAATAGAATTTCCTCCATAAAATTTTTATATCTGATTGAATAGTTTCCACTTTTGTCATAGCTCATCGTAACGTCATTGTCAAGCCACTCCTCATCCATGGTTCTGCTCCCAGCTCTATCGCTAGGATATGGGCGTCAGGGGTAGTACTTCAATACTGAATTCATCTATAGCTCACCCTTCTACGTTCCACCAGAAGTTAGCTATGTGTGTAGTGGTGATCAGTATAGATTCAGAGAGTATAGCTTAACTCCTTAATGATCTGGCTAGCTTTTCCAGCTATGTTGCTGAATTTGCTGAGCAACTCCTTATCATAAGTTATTAATTTGGAGCCTGTAGTTCTGGCCAAAGCTACGTAGACTGCATCATACACTGTTATGCTATGATTGAAGGCTATCTCGATAGCTCTATCTAAAACTTCTAGATCACTAACAACTTTTAGGTGTAGGATTTTCAACGCTTCAATTGCGTTGATAACATCAGTCGGAGTTAGACCGCCAATGTATCTGAGAGCGTTTGACAACTCCACGAAGAGCAACGAAGGAATGTATATGATGACCATGCCATTTATATGCAGATCTCTGATCCTGCGCATCTCTTCGGATTCATCCTCCTCAACAAACCACTTAGCCACAGCACTTGCATCAAGGACAAGACTAATCTTCATCTACGATCCCTAAACTCCCTGATTATTTCGGCTACGGGCTTCTCCGGCTTCGCTTTGTGGGAGATCTCCTCCATAACCTTCAGAGCCCAGTTGATCTCCTCTTCACGAACCTTCTCCTCTAAGGCTCTCCGGATAACATCACTCCAATTCACATGTCTAAGTTTTTCCATTCTCTCCTTAAGTTCCTTGGGAATCCTAACAGTAATCTTAACAGACATGACAACACCAGACAAGATATGTCCTGTCAGAATTTATAAGTCTTATCTATGTAAGTACATAGATTAACCATACTTGAAGATGTCAGCCAAAAAGTTGTAAAGGTTGCAGAACACTCCTACGGCATTGAAGTGAGGATTTGGCAGTATCTACAGCGCGAAAACAGAGGCTGAAGAAATCTCAACCCGCGGAGTCAAACTCGCCTATGCCTAAGCTTGGATACCACCATGTCTCCATAGATATGTAGAAGCCGTAATCTGGGTCGTAGTCGAGCATAACCCTTACAGATATATTGTGCTTGCTCAGAACCCTGTAAACCTCTAGGAAAGCTTTGATCAGAGGATACTCAGGAGTAATGATATCGATGGAAGACTCGATATCATCAACTTCTCGAAGTGTATGTCTATATTTATCAGCGGAATTTGAAATTTGTGTATAGCTTCAGTAATCAGAGGTTAACTGCTTGACATCGCTTAACGACCTCTTGAGCATGTCTACAAACTCTTCTAAATCTCTCTCAACGCGTTTGACATCCTCAGCTACAGCTTCCTTTTCATCTATGCTTAACTCCAAGAACTTGTTTATCTTCGGAGAGATCTGAGCCATAGAGATTAACGCTCTGAAAAGTTTGCCCAAAGTTTCGGGAGGAACCAGCTTAGATACTTCCTCTAGCGATTCCGGCTTAAGGACTTCAGTCATCAATTCTTTGATGGGTTTACCAACTTCTTTCTCCAACTTGATTATGGCATCCAATGTTTGTATGTATAAATCTAGAAGCTGTATAACAGGCTTGAGCGCGTTTGCAGATAGGTTTGACAGGTGAATCCATTGAATATTCAACCTAGCAAGTTTTCCAGACAGTTAACAGTTTATTAATTTTCATTTGTTCCACATATAAGTTTAAGTTCTGAAAGTTCTCAGAGACACCTCCAGTCAAACCTTCGTACCTCCTAAGACTCGAGCTGAAATGTCTCTGACCCTCTTCACGCTTTCTACATTTCTAAGCATTCTCAATCCATGGTACTTTCCTTGTCCAGAACCATCCTGGCTGTGTCTCTGAGCTCTCTGTAGAGTTGAAGCACTTCATAAGCATCTGCTTCCGACAGAATGTAGTTCAGATCATATCTTGTCCTATTCCTAAGATCCAACCCTCTGTATAGTTTCGATACAATCTCTCTGTTGACTTCGCCGGGGAACAGGTATAGTTCCCCAAACCTCTGTATATAGCCTCCGCGACTCCTCGGCAGAGCTCCTCCTCTGGTCAACATCAAAGCCTTGAGCAGAAGTTCAACGATATTCTGCCCCAGGAGGGCAACACTCCCGAGGTCTGCTAAGTCCTCGACATAGGGCAAGACATTCACCGCTAATCCAGCACTCGCGGAGAATTAAACCTTGCTGAGAGTTGTGGATCTGCTTCCCCCGATACGGGAGCTTCCAGGGATGTGTAAGGCTCCGAGAAGGGGGTGGTGAGTAGCAGGATAAGGATTGATCTAAGCGGGCTGAAGAGCATGATTGTTTAAAATCCCTCAGTATGCTTTAGCTGATTCAGGCTCGGTGTGTAGCTGTGAGCGTGGAGAGGCTTGTGTTGGTGCTGCTCGGAGTTGCACTGATATCCCTAGGCATCCTCGTAGTCTCGATTCCCTCGATTGCTAGTGTGAGGGTTGAGAATAGGTTCACAGTGGAGTTCACAAAGAATGTTACCGTGGAGCCGGAGTCCAGTCTCTACCTGTGGATACCCTTCAGGGAGAGCAACGTAAACGTCAGTATTACGGTCAGCATCGAGGGTAGCGAGATAGGGTTCGAAACATATGTCTGCCCTGGAAAGCCGTCTGAGTGCCCAGACGAAGTTGACTGGCTGTATGGCAGAAACACCCCTCCATGCAACGCAATGCAGTCGGTGACACTGTATAGGCGGATCTCTCAGAACTTTAATACAAGCTTCAGAGCAGACCTCAGCGCCCCCTACTACATCATGCTCGACAACACGTTCTCCCAGACCCCAAAGAATGTGACGCTAGTCCTCAGGCTCACCTGGAGCGAAGCTCAGCACATCCTACAAGGCTTCAGAGGTCTAGGAGTCTCTATATCAGTGGTGGGAGCCATTTCATTCCTTCTAGGGTTCCTGCTGTCTAAAATCCGAGAAGCAGTGGAGAAGACCCGGCGCTGGTTAACATATTCGTTGCGCAACAGGATATGCCACGAAGAGACGAAAATCCTGAGCAGAACTCCCAATACCTAGGAATAATGTGGAAGTAACGAATGGGGTTGCGGTTCTCTACCCGTATATGGGGACTGCTACATAGGCTGCGAGGGGTGTTGCAGAAGCGTTGGTTATATGGCTGTCACTATGAAGGTGCTCATGGTGTGTCTTCCGCACATCTATGATTACCTGCGTAAACCTGTTGCGTCGTGCACTACAGTTGAAGTCTTGGAGTACGTAGCCGCAGCATTGGGCTCTACGGGGCTACGACGTTCAGAGCTATCCTGTTCCTCATATTCTCCATGGCTACGTAGCACAGGTAGTGGAGCCCGATGAATAGGTAGATGAAGAGGGTCTGCACAGCATCAATGCAGAAGGCTATAGGCACACCAGTAGGGTGCTCACCATGGACTTCAACAGAAGGAGCCTCCTAACGCTTATCGGGGCTGTACACAGGATGTGATCTGTGACCCTCAGCGAATCTCGTCGAAGGTCATTGTAGCTATAACCGTTGCAGAGAATACAGCTATCATTGTTTATAATGTGAATGTGTTTCATGTGATGTAGTGTTTGGTATGAGGGTTGTTGTTACTAGTGGTGCTAGTTTTATAGGTCATAATATTGTTATTATCCAACAAATCCTATTTCTCCATATGGTTTGAGTAAATTGTTTAGTGAACAGATTCTAGATCTATATTCTCACTATCAATTAGACAGCACGGCGAGCATCTATACGCATTGCGACTATTTAGATGAAGCACTCAGCACTCTTCTAACTGCTTCTCTATGTAGCGGAGACTGCCATGCATATCTCTTCCCGATGCCCAGCCCTGGATCCCTCTCCGGTGGTGGAACATCTATCCAGAAGTATTCGTCTCTGTCCCATATCCTTATGATCAGGTTCTTCTCAATGAGCTTGTCTCTAAGCCTTTGAACAGGCTCTTCAGCTAGCCTCTCGAATATTACGTCAGGATCCTCTATAGCTTCTCTAAGGATCTCCAGGCTTTCATCGTTTAATCTGAGCAGAGCCTCTTCAAGGTTTCTGGATACTATCAGATCATTCACTACGTGCTCCACCCTCCACCCAGCTCTGAGAAGCCCTGAGAGTATCATTGGGCTCCCTCCTGTCAACCTCCAAGTGGTCTCGAAGTCGAGCTTGGGATCTGGTACAAACCTATATAGCTCTTCGAATCCATTCCTAGACATATTCCACATAATCCTAATGGTGACCCACCTATGTCTACCAACCCTCTCCCACGTTATGCCCTCACTGCTGGTCACCAACACTGCAATCCTCTCATATTCTCTAGGTGGATACTCGATGAGATTCAGCAATGTTTTGGCGTAAGCCTCAGCCTTATCTAGCCCCACAGCCTGGAATATATCATCCATCAGCACTGCGACCCTAGGTCTCGAAAACTTCTTAATCACTCTATAAGCTATGCTAATAGCTACATCAACTATTTTAGAGTAGGGTTCTGGAAATACACCGAGAACCTCCTTAACTATGTCTTTCACCGAGGGGGTGAACTCCAAGATCTCTTCAAACCTCTCGGCAAGGGGATTTGTATAGATCACATGGTATCCGAACTCCTCCTCAAGAATCACTTTAGCTTGTCTAAGAAAGGCTGTTTTACCACATCCCTCAGGACCATAGATGACATAGACGGGGTATGTACCTTTTTCAGCTAGTTCAGATAACTGTTTCAAAGCTCTATCCCTGTCTACGAATTCAACCTTGAGATCCGCAAAGCTAAGCCTAATCCTCCTCAATACTGGATCACCCCTAGAACTTCTTCAGTATCCTCCTAACAGCTTCTCTATGTAGCGGAGTCTGCCAGGCATAGAATTCTCCTATACCTAGCTCCAGATCCTTCTCTGGAGGTGGAAAATCTATCCATCCAAACTCATCACGCTCCCACATCCTTGAAATGAGGTTTCTAGCAATAAGCTCATCCCTAAGCTTCCTCGCAGCCTCTTCACGCAGTTTGCGAAGTATTGCATCGGGATCCTCCAAAGCCTCCTCCAAAAGCTCCCTAGTATATGAGTCAAGTGTAGAGATCCATTCATATAGAGACTTCTCCCTTATAATCCTGCTAAGAACAGCTTCAACAGACCAATTCGATTTATAGAGCTTCTCTAACACATCAGGATTTCCACCTGTAAGCCTCCAAACCTCTTCAAACGAGGGTTTGGGCTCTGGTAACAATTTGTACAGCTCTTCAAACCCATCTCTAGACATATTCCACATAACGAATATATCGGCCCATCTATGCCTCCCAATCCTCTCCCAGGTAACGCCTTCGCTAGACACTACGATAACCACGATTCTCTCATATTCTTCAGGTGGATATTCAATCAAGTTTAGAAGTATCTTTGTATATATCTCAGCCTTGTCTAATCCAATAGCCTGGAATATGTCGTCCATGAGGACTGCAATCTTAGGCTTCCTAATCCTCCTCATAACTCTACTAGCAATGGTTATAGCAACATCAACAATTTTAGAATAGGACTCAGGAAAACTCTTCACAACCTCCTCAACAATCTCACGGATCGTTGGTGTATATATAAGGATTTCCCTTAAATCCTTAGCCAGGGGGCTTACGTAGATCACATAGTAGTTAAACTCCTCTTCAAGAAGCATTTTAATCTGCTTAAGCAAAGCGGTTTTCCCACACCCCTCTGGGCCATAAATTACGTGAACATCCCATGTACCCTTCTCAGCCCACTCAAAGATCTGCTTCAAAGCCCTCTCCCTATCAATAAACTCAATCTCTCTACCAGCGAATGCTAGCTTAATCCTCTTCATACTGCATCAAACTCTAGAAAGTTGATAAGAAGCTAATATACGCAATTGCAAAAGGAAATCTTGTAAAGTCTGAAAGATTTACATAGGTATCTAACATGAGATGTTGTGGTACAGCATCTCTTATTATGTCTGGCAATTCTCGAAGTTTCTGCACTCTATAAACCTTGGCAAAGGTGTATATCCCCTCAATCAGTATTTCATAGTTAGTGTTCATGGGTATAGCCATTGTAGTTCTACTGGAGCTTCAAGCCCTATAGCTTCATAGATTTTCACTGCTATCTCAGAACGTTTAGACATCTGCTCAGGCAACTCGTTTGAAACTATGAGAATATCTATATCGCTAGCCATTGTGTAGCCCCTCTGCAACTGAGCCAAAGAGATAGATTTCATACTCCTTGAAGTATTCATCAAGAATCCTCCTAATAGTTTCAGATACCTTATCCAAGTTCTCAAACACCACCTCCCCCTCAACACTCTCCCTACTAAGCCATAGCTCACCCACAATGTTCACCCTCCAAGCTTCTCAAATAACTGGATAGCTCTATTGAAATCCTCCCTAGGTCTATTCAAATCCTCTCTTAACTTTGCTAATTCCATATCGTGTCTCTCAAAACCCTTTACCATATCTTCCCTCAGTTTTGCAATTTCGTTCCATAGTTTTGCAATCTGCTGATCATATCTCTCAAATCCTCTATTCATATCCTCCCTTAATCTTGCGATCTCCTCCCAGATCTTCTTAAGTTCCTCCTCATGTCTCTCAAGCCTCCTAAGAATCTCTCCCAAACCTATAAGACCAGCTACAGCATATCTAAACTCTGTATCCTCCTCCAAAAGCTTCAACAACCTTGCCCTAAGCTCAGCTGTCTCTATAGACATTATACTCCAACCCTATATATCTAGAAAACCCTATAAAGAGTTATATATCTATAGCCTGTCTCTAGAGTGATGCAGATTGGATATTCTGAATAGCTCTTAATTGTTTAGGTAATGATATTGTTTATAGATTGACCACTATACCATAGTCAGCTATGTTGACGATCTGGGAAACGATATCTAAACTCAGATGAGAAGTGTACAGCATTCACCTCGATAGAGCCTCGTGAAGTATGTGTGAAAGTAGTGAATATACACTAAGTGCTAACCTAGGGCACGGAGCTAAAAATATTTAAGGGCGTTGATAATGCTTATTCTAAATGCAATAAACTTAGGTGAAGAGAATTTCGCGCGCTGAAAAGTGATGATATTCCCGCATTGCAGATTATAGAGCTTCTATAGATTTTGGATATATGTGTTGTATCACATCTGGTTTCAGTAGGAGATAGTTAACTTTTGTAATATATTTATCATTTCTAATAATGGCATCCTTAAGAATTAGATAGCCATGTTCCTTACCAATTAAAGTACCCTCATATACAACACCATTTTTTGTAGATATATGTATATTGTTATTGCCAAATAATCTTAGAATAAATTTTACCAAATTCTCATTATTATATCTTCTAAGATTGTTCTGTTTATCTATATTTCTCCTCTTTGTAGTAGAGACAGCTAAGACCAAGTCTCTTCGCCGATATGTAGATTGGGATATAGAGAAAATATTAGCAGTATAGCTCATTATATAAACAGCATTGTTATGCGTAATGATCTTAATAACATGGAGTGCTATGAATATATGTTATATATCTTTACAATCTCTCCATTACTAATATGTATTATATAGTCAGCAAGACCTCTATAGATATTCCTATTGTGGCTCGCTATAATTGTTATACCCCCACTCTCTCTATTTAATACTATTACCTTTTTCAACTTCTCTACAAATTTCCTAGATAGATTTGTATGTGGTTCATCTAGAAGAAGTATTTTTGGGTTGTATATAAGGATTGACATTAATGCCACAATCTTTTTATATCCATAGCTAAGAGTATGTATAGGTCTAGACAATATATTTTCATCTATTTCAAAGAACTTTAACAACTCTTTTACCCTAGATTTAATCCGTTCTTCATCATTGCATATCTGTCTAATTGAATATGTTATCTCATCATATACAGTAGGATTGAATAGCATTAGATCAGGATTCTGAAACAAAAAACCGAAGAGTCTTCTAGCTCCTGGCAATTGTTTAAATAGTGATACGCCATTGAGAATAACATCTCCTTTCTCAGGCTTTAACAAACCTGCTGTAACAAGTAGAAGTGTTGTTTTACCAGCTCCATTAGGTCCTGTAACTAGATATATCTTTCCAGCTTCAAACACAATATTTATATTCTTTAGAGCATACTCCTGTTGTCCTGGATATCTATAGTACACATCTATAAGCTCTATCTTCAACTATTTCAACACCACTAAGCCCAACACCATTACATATGATGTAGCTAACAATAATATTATGTCTAAAGGTTTAAATCCTATACATGTTTTACTATTCTCATTAGAACCAATGTCTCTAGACATTATTGCTAAGGTAAGATTTTGTGATAAGGCATTGGTATGGACTATGGCATCTGCTATAGATATCGATAAAATGCTCCATGTGCTTCTAATATTATTGCCACCTATATTCCTAGACATTCTCGCTATTATTATATCGCTAACAATTCTCGATAACTTTGGTATTAAAGCTATGAAAATTGACACTATAGTCTCAAGATGTTTTGAGAAATAGCCTAGAGCTTTAACAATATTTCGCAACCCTATCAATATGAATAATACTATCATTGGGGATGAAGCAGCTGTAACTGTGAGCATTGTCTCTAGAATAGATATCAATACATCTGAACTTCTATAGATAAATAGTGTTGGGAGCCCTAGAAAAAATGCAAATGTATTTACATAGAGATAAGTCTTTAGAGCATTTTTAAGGATTCCAATATTTGATAATGATATTAGTATAGATAATGAAAATATTATGATGATAAGCTTAAGTATATAGCTACTGCTATAAGCACCTGTTATTGTTAGCATTATAGATGCTATGAAAATAGTCAAGCTATTTATCTTATTGCTATAACTTTTATTTAGACCCCATGTGATATTTTCAAGAGTATCAGCAACCTCTCTAACTATTATACTATAGTCCATGAACACTACCTCCTACCTATAAAAAATCTTATGACATATCCTATCCCTATAATGATTGCAATACCTATAGCTCCAGAAATAATATATCCAAGCCAATCTGGTAAACCTGGAACTGTATAGTCTTTAAATGGTGTCCAGTTAAACCCCTCCCACTCAGATAAATTAAGCTCTTCTGCAACACGGTCAAGGGGCTCTGTATAGCCTAGGATATTCGCAAGCCAAACTCCAAATATAGGGCTGATGATAAGAAGTATAATTAGTATAAATAGCTGTTTCCTACTCAACACCATATCTCACCTTGTTTCAGCAGCTATAGGAATAATATTTCTTGACCTTATGTAGCTAACAATAGAACCTGTAATAAATCCTTCAACAATACCTAAGATAAAATGCCAGATAGCCATTGTTGGAACACTTATAGCCAAGCTATATCCAAGGCGGTTAAGTATCTCACCACTAATACCAATCTCAATTCCGCATACAGTACCTGCTAAACCAAGGCTTATCCAACCCGATAATAATCCTGCTAAAAATCTCGATTCTCCTATCCCTATACCCATTCTATCCATTGAATAAACTATAGCTTTGTAAATGAGATAACCAGTAAATGTAGCTACAATACCCATGTTA
This sequence comes from Ignisphaera aggregans DSM 17230, assembly GCA_000145985.1. Lineage (NCBI taxonomy): Archaea > Thermoproteati > Thermoproteota > Thermoprotei > Desulfurococcales > Desulfurococcaceae > Ignisphaera > Ignisphaera aggregans. Next base: position 1,330,107 of record CP002098.1, read on the forward strand.
AGAACATTTGCACCTAAAGCTGTTATCCCACCATCGTGAAACACTAGGCATTGCACTAATAATACTATGAACATCACTATAAAACCCATCCACGGACCTAACAAGATTGCTGATAAAGCACCTCCAACCATGTGAAGACTTGTACCCCCTGGAATAGGCCATGCAATCATCTGTGCAACAAATATAAATGCAGCTAGTGTTATCGCCAAACTAAGACCTCTGATCTCCAGTGTTTTGGAGGTCTTTAGAACTGCTATAACAAGGAATATTATCATTACTATATATGTTACAATAGCTGTATATGGATCTAAAAATCCATCTGGTATATGCATTATCAATGCACCTGGTATTAGATAGGGTGCACAAATTTAAAAGTTTTTGAAAATATTTAAAGTTTTTGATAATAACATATGATGTGGTGTTTAGTGTATGGGTAGTGAGGAGAATATGGCTGTTATAGTTGTTATAGGTGCTGATAGACCTGGTATTGTTGCAGGGATAACAGGTGTTATAGCTAAACACAATGTGAATATTGTTGATATTTCACAGACTGTTGTAAGAGGAATATTCTCAATGATTATGATAGTCGATTTATCTACAGGTGATATAGATCTACCTAAGCTAAGAGAAGAACTTGTAGCTAAGGGTAGGGAGCTTGGGGTTGAAGTAGCCGTTAATCATATAGCGGTATTTAGAGCTATGCAGAGGGTATAGAAATGCCTAGAATATTTGCTCCAGAGGAGATAAGTGAAGTAGTAGAGATGCTATTGTTTCACGACCTAGATATAAGATCTGTAACCCTAGGACTAAATATACAGGATTGTATATCTAGCAATACTGAGGAGATGATTAGCTGTATTGAGGGTAAGATCGATGTATATTCAAGGAAGCTTGTTGATGCTGTACATACTGTTGAGAAGGAGTTGGGTGTAAAGATAGTTACAAAGAGAATAGCACTTACACCAATATCAATTCTCCTAGAGCCTATAGCAAAGAGAGGATATGAATATGCAAAGCAGATAGCTATTGAAATAGCCAAGCATATAGATACAATAGCGATTAATAGTGGTATAGATTATGTTGGTGGTTATGCAGCTTTTGTTCATAAGGGAATTACAGGTGGAGATAGAGTATTGATGGATACTATCCCAGATGTTCTAGCTAATACAAAAACTGTTGCAGCTATGGTAAATGTTGCTTCAACATTAACAGGTATAAATATGGATGCTATAAGAATTGTAAGTGAGAAGATAATTGAGACCTCTAGAAAGACTCCAAAGGGTATTGGATGTACAAGACTTGTTATAATGGCTAATGCCCCTGAAGACAATCCATTTATTCCAGGTGCATACCACGGTTTAGGGGAGCATGAAGCCGTTGTCAATGTTGCTGTAAGTGGACCTGGTGTTATTGAAGCTGTTGTTACTAGAATTGGACATAATGTTGATCTAAGGACTCTCCACGACACTATAAAGAGGACAGCATTTAAGATAACAAGACTTGGAGAACTTGTTGGGAGAAGAGTTGCAAAGCTTATGGGAGTAGAATTTGGTATTGTTGATCTCTCACTTGCACCATCTCCAAAGATAGGTGATAGTGTTGCTAGAATTCTAGAGGCTATGGGGATAGAGGTAGCTGGTGCACCAGGAAGTATAGCTGCACTCTATATACTTGTCGATGCTGTTAAGAAAGGTGGTGCAATGGCTTCATCTAGTATTGGTGGATTGAGTGGAGCTTTTATACCTGTTAGCGAGGATTGGGGGATGAGTAGAGCAGCAGAACTAGGCGCAATAAATATTGATAGATTAGAAGCTATGATGGCAGTATGTAACACAGGTCTTGATATGGTTGCAATACCGGGGGATACACCACCAGATATTATTGCAGGTATAATAGCAGATGTAATGGCTATAGCAATAGCATTAGATAAAGCCCTAGGTGTAAGAATAATACCTGTACCAGGAGCAAAACCAGGTGAGAAAATAGATTTTGGAGGTCTTCTAGGATCTACAACAGTTATCAATGTATCTAGATATAGCCCTAAATCATTCATAGAGAGAGGAGGTTTGATACCACCATCAACAAGAAGATTAGATAAAGGTTAAATAAATAGCTATGGGGAATACTATTTCATATAACCCTTAGCTATATTAGATAGTATCTCAATAATTTCATCTACTCTTGTTCTAATATTCTCAATTACATCTGGTGAAAGAACAATATTATTTTCCCATAAAACCTTTACAATATTTATCAGTTTATCAATATCAAGTTTCTCTAAAATTTCTGTAGCATATCTAAGTTTTCCAACATAGGAATATATCTTCTCTCTATCTCTCTCTAAAAGCTTTCTTCCATATTCTGTTAACATGTATACTCTTCTCCTACCCTCTTTATATGACATAAGAATGCCTTCCTTCTCAAGCTCATGAAGTGTTGGATATAAAATACCTGTACTTGGAGTATATAGTTTCAGAATAGATCTAATGAATCTTCTTATCTCATATCCATATGCCTTCTTAAGATTATCAATTGCATATAAAACTAGATATCTAAACATCCCCCTAAATTCCGGTAATATATCAATATCTTTATTCACAATACTCAACCCTACCACAATAAACGATCTATAACTTATAAACCTAGAGACTTAAAAAAGTATTTGCCAATAGAGGATATTCATGGGTAAATTAAATGAAGGAGATAATGTCTGTAAGAGATGTTGTAAAGATATATAGGGTAGGCAATGTTGTTACCTATGGTCTTAGAGGTGTAAACCTCAATATATATCAAGGAGATTTTATAGCGATAATGGGACCATCAGGCTCTGGAAAAACAACACTTCTAAACATATTAGGCCTTCTTGATAAGCCTACTAAGGGTTCTGTATATATCGATGGTATTGATGTATCCAAGCTTAGTGATAGGGAATTAGCTAAGATAAGAAATCTTAAGCTGGGGTTTGTATTTCAACACTTTAATCTAATTAATAGACTAACTGTTCTAGAGAATATAGAGATACCATTGATAGCTAGAGGTATACCAAAACAGAAAAGAGTTGAATTAGCCAAAGAAGCATTACTAAAAGCTGGTGGTGAACTAAGCTGGCTACCAAAGAAACCACTACAGCTATCAGGTGGTCAACAACAGAGAGTAGCTATAGCAAGAGCTATTGTAGGTTCTCCAGAGATTATATTGGCTGACGAACCTACAGGTAATCTCGATGTTAATAGCTCAAAGATAGTTGTCAAAACATTTTTAGAACTTAATAAACATGGACATACCATAGTAATGGTTACACACAATCCAGAGGTTGCACACTGTACACAGAAGATATATGTGATAAGAGATGGAACTATTGTTAATATTGTTGATCCAGACCCGAGCAAGTGTATAGCATATACATAGTTAGAGAATTTTTAATAGATTTCTCCAAAGAGAGGATTTTCAACACAGTTAATTTGCTTAGAGCCACTCTACTTCTCAAGGCCCCTTTAGATCTTCAGCTCATAGACCCAAGCTCGTAGGAGGGACTTTGAGCTACAAAATGCTTTATCTAATCGCCGACCCTTGAAGAATTTTTTAAAGCTATATATGAAGACATGGAATGGACTCTATACACTCTTTAACGATATTGTTTAAAATCTACGTCTTAAAGGATCATCATTACTAATCGTCTAGCCTTAAAATAATGCTTATAGATACCCATCCCTACCTTAAAAGACGAGACATTTAGTGGTAAAGCTTTTAAGTCTGTTAGAGTGTGTCTACAGACACAGTATAGTAATGGTGATAAGATATGAATAAAAGCGTTTATATGGCAACTTTTGTACTCATAATCATGGCTATAGGGTTTATAGACATATTCAGCAATATCATTAGATCGCAGACAAAAAATTTTAATCTAGTTGCACCTACATATACTAATCAGGCTGGATCCACATCTATATATCCAGGTAGTAGAAACGTTAATATTGTTGTAGATGTTCAATACATTGGTACAACTACTGCCGTGGTAATCTCTGGCTGTATAGAGCTTCCACCAGGATTTAGAGTTTCTAGGGGATACAGCTATTGTTCTCCTCCATATAATCCAAATGGAAGCGTTATGAGTGTTGTAAATAGTGGAGACATAATTGAGTTTAGATATCATATAGATGTTGGTTCTGAGGTATCTCCAGGAAGATACACGTTTAATATAAATATCTCATATAGATATGAGAATGAGATTCTATATGAAAAATTATCTATCGATATAACTGTTTCTATGTATCCACAGCCAAATATAGTTGTCATGGATAGCTATTGGAGTCCTAATGCTTATCCCGGAAGCGAAGATGTTTATCTATATCTCATACTTAAGAATAGTGGTGATTCTGTTATAGTTAGTGCTAATGGAATTGCAGAATTTGAGTCAAATGATTTTACTCCTCAAAGTTATAGATTTACATTTTCAAATCTTGGTAAAGAATCTACTGTAGCTATAGGTATTGGAGGTATATCGATAAGCCCTAATGCATTACCACAGCAGTCATATCGGTTAGTATTAAGAATGAATTTAACTATGGTTACAGACGATAATGTAGTATACTCTATTACTGACTGGAGCACCTCTACATATGTACAAATATCACAGCCCCCCATCCTAAATATAGCTATTCTTGATTATGGTGCTGAAACACCGCGATTTGTTGAAGGAGTCAAAATGACGAGATTGTATATGAGTATTCAGAACAGGGATTTCAAGACGATTAGATCCATGATAGCTACATTTGAAGTTGTATCACCAGGTTCAATGTTTGTAAATAATTCACTGAAAAGTATATCTATAGTGCAACAAGCCTTAAACTATGGCGATGTTACAACCATAACCTCAGACTACATCAATATAGGATCAGTAGATAGCATCGCAGTTAGAGTAGTACTAACAATCTTTGGTAGTGATAATGGTGCAGAGTTTTGGTCTACACAGACATACACGTTAACCATACCTATATCGCTACCGAGAATCTCACTAAATATCTCAAAAGCTTTCTGGATTCAAGATGAGGTATATCCAGGTTCTCAAAATGTTGGTATTGGTATTGCTCTTACAAATCTCGATATTGTTGACCTAAGAAGTGCTATAGCTATTCTAGAGCTATGTGAAGGCTTCTATCCAAAAACATTAACTGTTACAGATATTAGTATTTCTAGGGGTGATACATATACAATAATATTCAACGGTATTTCTATATCTAATCAAACACTACCAGGATCATATATATTTAAGGTTAGAATAATTGGAACAGCATACTCTAGGGAAGGCTCATACTATCCGATAGATATCCAGCTCAGTTTCTCTCTCCCAGTATCCTCAGTACCACAGAAAAACGTTATAGATATTATAGACTTTGGCTGGACTTCGCAAAAGGCATATAGTGGTACTATTAATACAGGTATCTATATACGCTTCAGGGTTCGCGAGCCAGGGTTCTCTATTCAGAATCCAAAGGTAACTCTATATCTAAGCAAACCACTTCTATTTGAGAAAGGTAATATATCAGATGTAGTAGTGTTGACAGGTGTATATAGATATAGTGATACATTTATGGTAGAGTTTAGCGGTATAGACATACCAGAAGGGGTTTATGGAGAATACCCTGTTGTTGTAGAACTCAATGCTTTGTGTATAGGTACTGCTAGTTATTGGTGTAACCAGATATTTGTTATACCTCTACATATAGTTCCTCCTAAGCTCAATATAACTATTATAGATATTGGATGGCAGACAATAACCTTGAACCAATCTACTGGGGCATCGATATATATAACTATGCAATCTCTATCTATAGACCAGATAAGAAATATGTATATATCTATTCAATTAGATGGTATTTGTAGTAGGTTTATAGATAATAGAACTATAGGTATAGCAGTTCTAAACAGAGTGTTAAACTATGGGGAGATAGTAACAGTAAGTTTTAACGATATAGTAGTCAGCTGTAGCTCTACTGAAATTCCTATAGGGATAAAGCTTTATGCTGTAAATAGCATTGGTAGTTCAACATATTATAGAAGTTCAATAGAATTCAATAAAACCCTTAAAATATTATCAAAGATAAAGATGCTTAGAGTTTCAAATCTAAGGACTCTTCTAAATATGCAGTATTCTCCATTGATCCCCTCTGCAAGGGGTATTACTATAGAGGTTACATTGGTTAATACATATAGTTATCCTATACCATGGATTTCAATTCTTGGCATAAGAAGTATTAATGGAATTGTTATTAGAGATGTATCAGGCTCCTGTCTTACAGGAGTTCCAGCTGGAGGTTCCTGTTCTCTTGATATTCTTGTAGATATAGATGAACATGTAGTGCCAAATATATACAATATATCGCTTATGATTAGCTATGCTATAAGGGATGGAAATACTATATCAGTATCTAGTGATGAGATACATATACCCATAGTGATAGCGGACTATAGCTACTATAGACCAAATATAAATATTGTTGAGTGGTACTGGGGTATACAGACACCAACAAGAGTTGTAAAAGGACAGAGAAATACACCTTTAACAATTGTTATAGTTAATAATGGTAGATATCAGGCTAGAGGAGTATGGATAGATGTAAGACCAATAGATAATAACATTATAGCTATATACAATAGTTCATATTGTGCACCTATTCTAGATGTAGGGGCAAGCTGTACAGCTACAGTATACATGGATCTAGAGAATGCTTCAGCAGGTATAGCTCTATTCAATGTAACAATAAGATATAAATTTGTGAATTACGGAACGAATATCGATGACTATGTCATAAAGACTATAGATTTGTATATCGATGAATTTGCTGGTGGTGAAGGTATAGAAATTGTTGATAGTGGATGGTATAATAACTGGCCTACATATCCATATACAGAGAATGCAACATTCATAATAAATCTTGTTAATAGATGGCCTTATAGGATCTCTGGAATAAAACTAGATTTAGTGTTGCCACAAGGATTTACATCTAAGGGCTCCCAAATTGCATCAACATATATAGGAGGGCCTATTAATAGTCTTCAGGAATTCTCAGCAACATTTACAATATCTATAGGCTCTGTAAAACCTGGAAGATATACCGCTTTATTGATAGCAGACTATGTTGTAGAAAGCGGATATCCTAATACAAGGGTTATACAGAGATACAATATCAGTATACAGGTAAATGATCTTAATAGTTCAATAACCTTGGTCTCTGCTGAATGGCTGGGGATATCGGCAGAACCCGAGATGTATGGAGCTCCCTTCGTTGTATCAATAAGGAATAACCTTATTCCATCGATAAGCGGACCTATACTAGAGCTATACCTTCCAGATGGTATAACATATTCTTATACAAATACCTCTTCAGCTCTAATTCCAGCAACAAATATTGCTCCCACAGTTCTCTATACACAGACTCTACAACAATATGCTCAAGGAGGTATACTAAGCTATTTACAGAATATCCTAGGGCAACAAACTTCACAAGCTCTACAAAGCTTCTCTAAGGGAAGTATAATGTATTTCTATACAAAGTTAAATCTGAATGTTAATAGCACAGGTGAGTATATAGCTAAGGGCTATCTAAACTTTATAGATCATTGGGGTTGTATAAGGAGAATACCATTAGATATACCGATAAGGATTCTAGGATCTAGCAGAATGATAGAAATACTATCACCTACAACTATAAAAATTGAAAATGGCACATCAACATTAGTTTTAAGGTTGAGGAATCGTGGATCAGCAGCGATATACAATGTATATGTCTATATAGTTCCCTATGCAAGTATGTTAATACCTCAGCAAAATGTTATTTATTTAGATAAGATGTACCCAGATGTATATTATAATGTATCATTTCTATTGGTTTATAATCCATACTCCATCTCTATGGGAACTACAACTGCATATCTCAGATACATGTCTGTGCCATTTATGGTGGCAGTAGCATATAGAGATGTTTTAGGAACACTAAGATATTTTAATACATCTATAGCTGTTAATATTGAACCCTTTGTTGATCTAAGAATTGAGGGTTTAAAGGCCATATATTCAGGGAATAGGTTAATGATTTCAGGAACCATTGTTAATTATGGGATTGTAACAGCACGTAGTGTAGAAGCAAGGGTATTGGTAAATGGTTCATATGTATCAACACTTGTTGGAGATATAGATCCGGCATCGCAATCAGCATTTAGATTAGAGGTCATGACAGGTTATGTACCGAAATGTGAATTGGTAATAATATATAGGGATGAATATAATATAGAGAGAAGCATTGTTAGACCGGTTGAGATTACTATTGGTGAAACCATTACTACAGGTGCTACTCAGATTCCTCAACAACAATCATTAAATCACTATATTATCATAGGTTTAATAGCACTATTCTTATTTGTAATAGGCTTTATTCTCTATAGATATATTAGGCTACATATGAAAAAACTTGAGAAAAGCATAGAGATATGAGGGATAGCTATAGAATGAGTATACAATTCTTCATAGATGTTATGATACTAGCATTCAAAGCTCTAACCGAGAGAAAACTTAGAGCCTCACTAACAATTATAGGTATTGCTATAGGTCCTCTAGCTTTGGTTATGATTTCAAGTGTTGTTGATGGATATGCAGATTATATATCCAATCAAATACAGAGTCTAGGTCAGAATACAATAGTTCTATTCCCAGCTTCAGGATATAGATTTACTGAGAATGATCTAAATATGTTGAGATCAATTGAGGGAGTATCTAGAGCTGAGCCGTTCTATTCTGTTCAAGCATCAGTAAAAATTGAAGGAGAAGATAAGATCGTTTTTGTATATGCTCTCCCAATAGACGTTATTTTCCAGGCTTTCGGAGGACTTGAGGTTTTAGAAGGATCAATACCATCAGAGAGTCAGTATAGCTATGCTGTTATAGGCTATAAACTCGCCTTTAAGGATAATAGAAAGGTAAATGATATAGGAGATGTAATTACCTTGACATTCATTAGAACTGAAGGTGGTAGATCAGTAATAAGAAGAGCTACAGTCCTAGTCTCAGCAATTCTAAATGAGTTTGGAGGAGCATTCATACTTAGTCCCGATACAACAGTATTCCTACCCCTAGATGCTGGGAAAAAGCTTCTAGGTCTAAACGAGTGGTCAGGAATACTTATAATTAGTAGGAGTAGTGAAGATGTCCCAAGGATAGTAAAAACACTTCAGGAAATCTATAGAAATTCTGCTGATATAATTTCATTTCAGGGTATTGCCAATATCGCTAATTCTATTACAGGTGCAGTAAGCTTCATATCATTTGCCGCAAGTCTATCAGCATTTGCAGTAGCTGTTGCTGGTGTTGCAGCAACAATGATTACATCAGTTATTGAAAGAACGAGAGAGATAGGGGTTTTGAAAGCTATGGGCTTTACTAATGTTCAAGTACTTATAATGATATTGATGGAGAGTATAGTTATGAGTATTGTTGGAGGTGTAATAGGTATGAGCTTGGGTATTCTTGGTGCTCATCTACTTGCTCAACAGGGATTTACAATAAGAGCTTCTGCTGAAGTTGTAATGGTGGTTAGAGCACCACCGAAAATAACTATTGATAATATTCTAAGAACCTTAGGCTTAACGTTGTTTGTTGGGGTGGTAGGGGGAATATTTCCTGCTTATAGAGCATCTAAAATACCTCCGGCAGTAGCATTGCGATATGAGTAGCTATTACAGCTATTTCTATCTCATATATATTTAAGTCCAGGATAGTAATTTAGATTGCTATGAGCTACAATGAATTAAATAGCTATGTTAACAATATTTTTAGTATAGCTTCACAATTAAGTAGTGTTTGGGAGCCTATAGCTGGAAGCAATAGAGAAAAAATTGTTGTAGATATAATAAGAAGTAACCTTGAGGAAATAGCAGAGGCTATAAATATTGAGCCTATAGAGATAGGTTCTTGGTCAGAAGATTTTTGCTATATAGAGACATCTGAAGAGATATATCCATGTTCTATACATCCTCCATACTATGGAGAAATAGATATAGAGTTCAAGAGGAGTGATATTATAAGGTTACAGATTGATAATATAGATAAAATTGTTAATGGATCTACACTAGATATTATATTTGTTGATATGCCTACAGATCCTGATGATATTTCAACTATTGCAAATATCCTAAAGTCTTATAATCCTCTTGCATTGGTATTTATAGATAAATTTAATGCATTGAGAAGAATAGTTGTTATGGATAAAACATATTGTTCCTATAGAGAGGCTAAAATATTGGAATATCCAGTGCTACACATACCTAAAGAGGTTGGGGAGAGAATTCTTGGCAATGAATACAACGATAAGATAAGAATAGTTGCAAAATCAGACTATAGAGTTGGCTATGGATACAATATTACTGTAGATATTTATAATGGATATGATAGAACCATATATATCACGGCTCATCATGATCATTGGCTATCAGGGGGCAGTGATAATATAATGGGAATAGCACTTGTAACTACATTGGCAAGAATGTTGAGGCATTCAGTATTGCGTAAGAATATTAGAGCTATATTCTTTACAGCAGAAGAAGGTTTTCCAACAAAGCTAAACTCATTTTATTGGTTAGTAGGTTCGAGAACCTATATCCTTAATCATAGAGATGAAATATTAGATGAATTAGAATTGCTATTAAATTTTGATGTCATATATAGAGATCCTATCGAAATATCAACATCTAATATTGTATTGAGGAATATGCTAAGAAGAATTATTGAGAAATCAATGGTTATTCAACATGATAATGTAGTGTTTGATTCCTATCCCTTTACACTTTTAGGACTTCCTGCTTTAACTATAAATACTTTTACATCGGTACTATCTGATGGTATATATCATACTTCAATAGATCTAGTGAATAGAATTGATAGGAATACAATACTAAATGTCTTAAAATTAGCACAAAGATTGATAGACATAGTCTCAAATGAGAAACTATATGTGGAGAATATAGTGTATGATATTGAGAATGAATTAATTCTATCCATTCAAAATAGATATATACCCTTAGAGATATTGTCAGAACTACATAGAATTATAGGTATTCTATCCAAGTGTCATCATTTAAACATAAATGATATTGTGAGAACCATGAATATGGTTATAACTAAGGCATATGTTAATAAAGATGTTATGAATAAGTTAGGTATACGAGAAACTATAGGCTATCTACATTGTGAAAATAATGCTATTCAACTACCTACTCATAGAATTCTAGAGACAGTAGATGATATGAGGATGTGTATGGATGAATATCTTCATAATTTAGAGATTCTAGCATATACACTATTTAAGCATTGTTACACAGTATAGTATTAAGGGCAGAGCTTCATCATGACTACACAGAAATTTCAAGAACACTTATCAATTCCATCACGTATTTTAAATGAGCTTACAAAACCCTTTGTTGGTAGAGAGGAAGAGGCTAAGGTTATACTATTAGCTTTACTCACAAAAGAACATGTTGTTCTTATAGGTGAACCAGGTACAGCTAAAAGTGCTCTAATTAGAAGAGTTGCACAAATACTAAATATGAAGTGCTTTACATATCTATTAACAAAGTATACAGAGCCTGCAGAACTCTTTGGACCACTAGATATAAATGCTCTTAAAGATGGTAAATATGTGAGAATAACATCAAATAAGCTTCCTGAAGCTGAAATAGTTTTCCTAGATGAAGTATTTAAGGCAAATTCTGCTATATTAAATACACTTCTAACTATTATGAATGAAAGACTATTTTACGATGGTTATACAGAAATGCGTGTTCCTCTATGGAGTCTATTTGGAGCAAGTAATGAAGTACCAGAAGATCCAGAATTAGAAGCTATGTATGATAGATTTCTATTGAGACACTATGTAAAGCCATTACCAGAGGATATGTGGAAAGACCTCCTAAGATACTCATGGAATATAGAGAGATATGGCTATCCAAAACCCGAGGTTACAGTTAGTAAGGAGACATTGGAAAAAATTCATGAAGCTGTGATGATGGTTGATTTTACAAATATTGAAGGGAAGCTACTAAAACTGTTTTCAGTCCTAGAGTCTAAAAACATACATTTAACTGATAGGAGAAAAGGAAAGGCACTAAAAGTTATAGCAGCACATTCAGTATTAAATGGAAGGCTTGTAGCATCGGAAGAGGATTTAATTGTACTTAAGTTTGTAGCTCCTCACGATATTGAGGATTTTGAACGTGTAAATATTATCCTCTCCGAAGAGCTAAAGACTGCCTATAGATATCTAAGGGAGTTAGAGGAAATACTAATAAGCGTAAAGGAGGTTGGAAATTACATATCAACATTCCCTACAATCAATTCTAGATTTGTTGAATATAGGCTTCTAGAGATCTATAGAGATCTTGAGTCAACACGTGATAGAGTTATATCCATGACTAGAGAGACTAATGATGAGAAAGTTCATAGAAAGGCCATGGAGGTTATAGAGAATATAAATGATGTGATTGAAAAGATTAAACAAAAGATAGAGGGAAGATAGTGCCAGGTGTATTAAAGAATATAGACTATCAGGATCCTTTCACTAGATATAAAGGGCAAAAAATAATAGATAATATTAAGAAGTTTAAACATGGACTTGAATATTCTATAGACTTAGCTATTGATATATATTATTCCCTATATCTACCATTTCCCAGAATATTAGAGCCATCAGCACTTCCTATAGGTGCTGAAAAACACTATGAAATTATAAAGACATTATTAGTAGATGAAGAAGCAAAAGCCTTGAGACACTATACTGTTGCTGACAGCTTTGCCTCTGTAGCTATAGGTACATTATTTCTTATTAATCTTAGTGAAGAAATGGATAAAAGCAATATTAATCAACAATCTAGTGGTGAGGGAAAAAGCCAGGGGGCGGCAAAGAGGGAACAAAGTGAAGAGAATCAGGGAGAAGGATCTCTATCACAAGATCTTAATAATGTGATAAAAAATGCTATTAGAAAAACTCTAGACAAAGCTGAGACAATTAAAGAGGTGGAAAGTCTAGTATATGGGCAAAGGGCAGGTATTGGACATACACTAAACCTTGATGACGATGTATCTACAGTTCTAAGACTAGTTAGGAATACGGATATCAAAAACATCTTAGCATTATTAGCAAAGATACTCGATATAAAGGCTTTTGCAAAAAGAAAAAGAGTTAGGTATCAGCGTGGTGAAATTGAAGGATATTTTATGGGTTTTGATGTTGAGAGAATTGTTCCTACAGAACTTGCATATCCAAGTATATATCTATATGCGAAGATTTCTGAAGGTAATATCCTTCTATATGATAAGATACTCTATATGTCTCTAGGACCTATATATGTATTGCTAGATAAATCTGGGAGTATGGATGGAAACAAAATTTTATGGGCAAAGGCAACAGCTTTAGCATTATTTATGAAGAGTAGGATTGAAAGAAGACCTTATTACATTAGATTTTTTGACTCTGAACCATATGATTTAATAAAAGTAAAGAGTGGTGCAAAGCCATCAGAGGTTATGAAACTGATTGAATATATAGCTATGGTTAGAAATGGTGGTGGAACAGACATCTCTAAGGCAATAATTACAGCATGTAACGATATTCTAAGAAACGAGGTTGTTAGAGATGTAAGTGATATTATTATAATAACTGATGGCGAAGATAGAATTGCTAAAAGTTTAGTAAGAAAATCTTTACAGCATGCTAAAGCAAAACTAATCTCTGTTATGGTTATGGGAGAAAATGATGATTTGAAACAGATAAGCAGTAAATATCTAAAGGTTGTAAAGCTTACAGAGAAAGACGCAATCTCCGTTATAGAGAGTACAGGACATGAATAGTAATATAGGTAAAAATATTGTGAACCACTAATGATTTTGCTAAGGGTCAAAGATTTTGAAGCTATAAGATCTTAACTCATTATTCGTAGAATTTCAACTTTTTGTCTAGGCTCTTTAAGTCCATAGGTAAGTACCACTAAGTCTCCATAGCTGATGAGCTTAAGATCCATAGCCTTAGATAACATGTTTTGTAAGCCTTCCTCATAGCTATTTGCATTTATATGAAATGGTGATAATCCCCATAGTATAGATAGTTTTCTTAGCACCTTGATGTTTTGCGAGGCTACATATACAGGTATCTTTGGTTTAAGGGCGGCTATTCTTCTAGCAGTATTTCCATGTATGCTAAATACAAAGAGCTTAGCACTGAGATCTTCAGCTAGTTCTAAAACACCTTTAGCAAACTTCAACTGTATTGTCTCGAGATGCTCTCTTGCTTTATTAGATACTCTATCAATGATTTTCGGCATTATGTGCCGCTCTACAAAAACAACTATTCTATTAAGCCATGATACAGCCTCTACAGGGAACTTTCCTACAGCAGTTTCACCAGTAAGCATTAATGCATCTACACCCATCTCAACAGCTACACTAACATCTACAACCTCAGCTCTTGTAGGAACAGGCTTCTCTGTCATTGACTCTAACAGCTGTGTTGCTACAATAACGGGTTTTCTATTCTCTAAAGCTTTTTCAACAATATATCTTTGGTGATAGTGTATCTCCTCTAGACCAAAATTCATTCCCAGATCTCCTCGAGCTACTAATATAATATCGCTCTTCTCTAGAATTGAACTAAGATTTCTTATAGCACTCTTAGTCTCAATTTTAGATATAATACCTATATCCTCTCTACCAGCCCTCCTAAGGATATCTCTTAGCAGATCTATATCTTCGGCTGTTCTAACATAGCTAAGACCTATATAATCAAAGTCATTCTCTATCGCAAACTTAATACTATTAATATCTCTATCGCTTAAAGCAGGCAAATCTAATTCCTTACCTTGTATCGCTATAGCCTTTCTAGAGGTTATAACAGAATCTGTAAGAGCTATAGCCTCTACACTATCAGCTCCCTTATCAACAATCCTAAGCCTTGTTCTTCCATCATCCATAATCAAAATATCTCCAACATCTATATACTCAAAGAATTTTGGAATTGGCATTGGAACATTCTTCTCATTAGAATCCGATACCTCATTACCATAAATAATCTTTATATGTTCACCCTTTTGAAGCACTATAGGCTTAGATATTTTTCCCAATCTAAGTGAAGGCCCTTCTAAATCGCCTATTAATGCAATTGGTTTTCCAAGCTTTGCTTCAACCTCTCTAACAGCTTCTACATATTTCTTCCACTCACTCTGATCGCCATGAGCAAAGTTTATCCTAAAGCCACGGACACCCTCCTTAACCATATTGCAGATAGTTTCAATATTACCACTAGATGGGCCTATGGAAGCTATAATCTTAACAAACATATTAGCCTCAACCACTAGATTTCAAAATTTATAGCCTCTATGTAAATTCCCAAGTATATAAGATTATCTGGAAATAGCTATATCTAATATCTTTCTATAGCTTATTTATTGCGATAGTATGATCTATCTAACGATTTTGACTAAAACATTGAGTAATGATGATTTAAATTTTAAATATATTGTAACATTAATGATTAAAGCTTGGGCTGGAACAAATGTCTATAATACCTGAAGATGATGGTATATACGAATATATTTCAAGTGTTTGGCAAAGAGCTGAGTTACGAGGACCTTATGTTCCTAGTGTAGATGGTATATATCTTTTGTACTTTAGGAATAGGAGATGTGGTGGTTGTAAAAGTTTTGATAAGGTATTCCTAAGATTTATTGAGGATACGAATTCTAGGAGATGTAATGTGGCATTGGTACAATGCAATAGTTTCTTCTTTGATTGCGAATCTCAGGATGCTGCTGATACATTTCTCTTCTATCTTGTTTTTGCAACTCCACAGGTTGTTTTAGTTGTTATTGAAGATGGATTGCCTGTCTATATTGAGAGGGAAATCGGTTTTATTGATGAAGATAGGCTAAAGGATTTTGTATTTAATGTAGATAAGCGTAGGAGAGAGTATGAGGCATCACTAAGTGAGGAGGAAGGTGGAGAGGGTATATATATAGATTTAAGCTCTAAGGATTGGAAATCCATTGTTGATAAGATTAGAGATGAGTTATTTAGAGGTAGGAACATACGTGAGGTATGTGATGAACATGGATGTAGAATTATAATAGAATAGAAGGATTCTAGATATTATAATGAATAGATGTAGAAACCTGTGGATTATTTAGAGAGAATACCCACTATTTAGGTGAGGATGAAGTAAGCTCATTTAGTGTTTTTATTGTTGTCTCCCAATATATCTTAGGGGTGCAAGGTCTTGAAACCTATAGTAGTATTTCCCTTTGCATCAGAACTACATGGAAAAGAGTATTACTTAAATCTATTTGAGATAATTAAAAAGAAATTCACTCCATATGGTATAGAGATATATAGCGAGGTTATTACCAATGAGACTAGTGCTCTAGAGGCATTGAAAACATACAAGGATTTTATACCGATAGCCATAGCCTTGACAGGTGGGACAAGTAGACTTATTCATACATTTGTAGAACATGGAAATATAGAGCGATTATTTATATTTGCACACCCTGAGCATAATAGTCTTGCATCAGCAGTTTCTGCAAGAGCTAGATGTGAACGTGATGGTGTTCTCGTAGGGTTGTACTACTGTAGTAGTATCTATGACTCTAGCTGTGATTATAGTATATGGAGACTCATAACAGTTGCTAGAACAGTTTCAAATATTGTTGGATCAAAGGTAGGGGTAGTATCTGAGGAAGCAGATACTGAGATTGAGGAGGCTGCTAAAGATAGATTGGCATGGGAGATAGAACATATATCATTTACAGAACTACAACAAGTTATTGATAGGATAGATGATACAAGAATACAAGAGTTTATGGAGAAGATCGATTCGATTAAGATTGAAGGGGCTAGAGAACCGCTTAGAGCTATAGGAAAGCTTTATTTTGCTCTCAAGGATATTGCTAAGAGTCATAATCTTAACTATATAGCTATAGACTGTTTCCCATTTATATTAAAATATGGATATTCTCCATGTATAGCCCTAGCATTACTAAATGCAGAAGGAATTGTAGTAGCTTGTGAAGCAGATATATCTGCTCTTATAGGTATGATTATAGCAAGAAGTGTTTCTGGGATGAGTGGCTGGATCTCAAATATTGTTAATGTCTTTGGAAATAATGGAATTTTTGCACACTGTACAATAGCTATGGACATAGCAAAAGAACTTATAGCTCTAAATCACTTTGAATCAGGGAAACCATATGGTCTAACAGGCAAGTTTATCGGTAATACAGCCACATTGATATCTATAGATAGAGATCTTACATTAATGACAGTAACACGAGGCAAAGTCAAAGCTTCGGGATCCCTAGGTTATCCAGCTTGTAGAACTCAAGCACTAGTAGAATTTGACTATATAGCAGAAGAAATTCCTAGACTAGCTCCAACAAATCATCATGTATTTATCATGGGCGATTATATTGATATAGTGAAAGATGTAGGATATATGCTTGGTCTAGATGTTATAGATTATAAAGGACTGGTGTAGGGTATGGAATATATAAAGCCAAAGAAGTTTTACTACGTATTACACCCAAGACCTACAGCAGTCATAGTCTCTAAATGCCCTAATATGAAATACAATATTATGTCAGCTTCATGGGTGACACCAGTATCAGAGGAACCTCCAACTATAGCTATAGCCATAGATAGAGAAGCCTATACAAATCAATGTCTAGAGTTTCATAGAGAGGCTACTATAAATATACCTACAATGGAGCAGATAGATGTGGTATATAGTGTTGGTAGTGTTTCTGGGAGGGAAGTTGATAAGATATCTAAGTATGGAATAGTACTTGAAAACAGTAATAATATATCAGTTCCTAGATGGAGAGATGCAGCATGTTGGTATGAAACAAAGATTATAGGTTTTCATGATATTGGTGAAGTAAGATTATATATATTTGAGGTTATTGATTATTATTGTAAGAAGGATGTAGCTAATGAATGGGGATGGGATATATATAAAACAAGTCCTGCACTTCATGGTGTTGGAAGAACATTTTATTATGTAGGAAAATATGCAAGGGCAAAGTCATCAACATAGTTAGGTTTAACTATATCAGACCATCTTTCTTTTATGTGTCGAACCTTTGATAATTATCTAATTAGCTATTCCTTACCTAGAATCTGGCGAACCGTTTTTCTAACTGCTTGTGCTGATGTCATTGATGGTGTCCAGCCAAGGCTTTTAAGTTTCCTAATATCTAAAAGCATAAGCTTTACATCCCCTGGCCAACCTCTTCCATCTCTTGTCGTTAGTTTATATATATATTCAACATTTTTAAGATTCATCTCCTCTACAACGATATCTGCGATTTCCTTAACTGTTATCCAATCTTCATTACCGACATTAAATATCTCATAATCCTTTAGCGCTCCATACAACTTGGTTGTTAGAAACATGGTGGCATCTACAGCATCATATACATGGAGATAACTTTTCCTTTGGGTACCATCGCCAAGTATTTCAAGTTTTGTTGGATCTTTTTTAAGCTTATTTATAAAATCTATGATGACGCCGTGGTTACTTCTAGGACCTATAATATTTGCATATCGAAGTATGAGGCTTTTTAACCCATATAACTTTGAATACGTTATATAGAGAACTTCTGCACAGAGCTTAGCTCCACCATAAACTGATATAGGCTCTAGTGGATGATAATCTTCAGGTGTGGGTATAATTTTTGCATCTCCATATACTGTTGAACTACTTGCAAATACACCTATTTTCACATCATATATTCTTGATGCTTCAAGAACATTAAATGTTGCAAGTATATTTTCATTGAAATGAATCTCAGGATTAACAACCGAAAGTCTAACCTCAGGGTTTGCTGCCATATGTATAACAAGATCAGCCTCCCTAAAGCTTCTAGTCCATAGCTCGTCAAATTTCTTAAGATCTGCATTTATAAATTCAAAATATTCTTGTCCTATATGGCTAGAGATATTGTTTAAAGAACCACTACTAAGATTATCTATGACAACAACTTTTGCAGATAATCTATGATTCACTATATAATCTACAATATGACTACCAATAAAACCTGCTCCACCAGTTACAATAACCTTATTAAATAGATAATTCATTTTGTGGTCCCCTCATCACTATTCAGCTAGGCATGGACTACACATCATTCAAAAGTTAAAACTTCTGCCTACTTAAATTTTTCTGAGCCATAAATCTATGGGAAGATAATATGCCTATGATAAGAGCTTTAGCAATACATATACCTGTAGATAAATGGGATTATGAAAAACTTGTGGAAGACGTGATTAAGACTGTAGATAGGGTTTTAAGCAATGTTAAGATATTTAAAATTGATCCATGGACTTTCCGTATAATACTTCCTCTAATTCCTTCAAATGTTTCCTATACTTTTGTAAAACATTTAATGGCTGATTTATCATCAGTTTTTGTACATGAGGCTCCTCTAGTTGGTATAAGTTTTGAATATGATCATGATTGTATAAAAGACGTGATTAAGTATTTAGAGGAGTTCAAAAATCTTTATATAGCTACAAGATGTGATAGTGATATTTGTATAGATAGAATTGTAAATAACATATACAATGTCAAGGTCTCAAATATAGATATATTTACAAAATTTGCTGTTCTGTTTGGATACTGGGTTGAAACACCATATTTTCCAGCAACATCAAATGTAAGTAATGCTCTTGGAATATCTATATCTTTAAGATATGTTGATCTTATAAGTGATATGATATTAAATAACAGAGTTAATGAATTATTCAACTATATTATTACTGTAAATAGAAATGTACAAGAGTTCTCAAAATACATAAATATTCCGTTTCTGGGATTTGACTTATCTCTTTCACCATGGAAAAATGAAAGTGTTTGTCTACTCATTGAAAGACTTATCCTAAATAAATTTGGTTATCCAGGAACCCTAAATGCTATACACAGTCTTAACATATTGTTAAAGAGTCTTCCTAAGAAAATAGGGATAAAGACTTTAGGTTTTAATGAAGTTATGCTACCTGTAGCAGAAGATGATTTACTTAATGAACGTGTTAGAGAGGGTGATATTAGGCTTCGAGATCTAATTAATTATGGATTGGTATGTGTTGCTGGCTTAGATATGGTTGCAATACCAAGAGATATAAATATCAATAGAATTTTAGTAGATATGCTAACAATTTTTAAACGTAAAAATAGTTCTGTAGCTATGAGAATAATACCTACAGATCTAGAGGCTGGCAATAGGGTGTATCTAGACCGATTTGGGGAAACCTTTGTAATAAACCCATAGTAAGGGGCGGATTCTTAATGCCGATATATCCTGAGCTTGAAATACAGTTAATAGAACTTAGGAAGCTTTTTAATAATAGACTTAAAACCACTATATATAAAGTATTACAATCGCTAAATGCTATTGAATGGATAGTTAATAATGAGGAGGATAAACATCCTGTAGCAGCTGTAGACTCTAGCTTTCTATTAATAGAATCTAGACTTAATGTACTCTATGTTATACAAGGGATAGCCTCTCTCTATACATTTGATCAAGATAAAATAAAAAATGTTAAATCAAGGAGATATGTAAATTGTGGTATAATTAATGCATCTCCTACAAATCTAAAGCTCTTAGTTAAGAAGTCTATTTATAAGAAGGCTTTGACACAATATGCATATTTTCTTGAACTTAAGAATTTATTAGAGATAGCATCTCATGATAGTATTGCGTTAATTGATGGATCCTTGATTTCCTTCCTCATGAGTAGAAAATTTAAAGAATACCAAATAATCTTTATAGAGAATGAAGATGAAATAGACTTGGACAATATTGTTGAAGAAAAGATAAAACTTATATCTAATCTAAACACAATTTCAACACCAGTATTCATAGCTAAATCAAGTGGTGCAAACTTTTTAACGAATAGTAATTATTCTGATATGCATCTCCTTGAATTAGCAAGAATTTTCTCTATAGAACCTTACTATAGAGCAGGTTTTACTAAACCTATTGTGGTGGATCTAGAGAAGCTTAAGATACATATCGGATCTCTGCACAGTGATATGGTTAAGCTATTTACACTTTCATATATGAGATTTCGTGAAGGAGCGCCAATCTTTCAAGTATCTATGATAAGCAAAAAGGATTTTGATGCAGTGTTGAGTATATATAGATGTATCCGAGGTTGGTCTCCCGCGGGATACCCAATACCGTTAGAATATGTCCATAGACTCAGTAAATTATCTCGTAGGGAAATTCATAGATTGTTAATAAGGCTGGGAATTCCTATTATGAGTGGAAGAGAAATCATAGAGATTTAGATATTATCATCTATATTTCTCCACACTCAGCATAACTCACTATATCATTTACGTACCTCTTAAAGTGATTATATGGTATATAGCCTAGGATAGCATCTATAGGTCTTTTATCAATAATAATAACTGTTGTTGGTGTTGAATATACATTAAATGTTTCAGCTACTTCTGGTACATAATCAGCGTTGGCCTCTATGAATACTGCCTTCCCAGCAAATTCTCTAGCAACCCTAAAGAATACAGGTTTAAATAGTTGGCAGTATGGACAATATGTAGTTGTTATTAATACAAATGCAACTCTACAGCTATTTATAAGCTGTATAAATTCGCTATAAGATCTAATAGATATACCACCCTCAATAACAGTATTACAACATTTTGTCTGAATATTGCTAAAGGTCTTATCTCTACTATAAGATGTTCTAATTATATTCTGAGCCATAGTATTCAGTATAGAGTCTAGTTCATCTATTTCATTAATAGGATCCTCTTTTATAGGACTCATAATGCTACCCTTATCCTGGGGAAATACTTAGTAGAACTCTTCTTAAAAATATATGTATTGTGACAGAACTATTAAAATCTAAAGATGGTTCTAGGATTTAGACCTATTGAATAGAATAGAGATACTACATTATTGATACATCTATTAATATGACAGATACATTTATAGAGATGAGAAACATCGCGTCTTTTATCTGAAGCTCCAAACCTTGGACAAGCAATAGTGAAACACTCATTATTTAGAACATTATTTGCAAGAATAGATTCATAATCTATCTCAGTACTATTAGTTATAGTTGAATAAATTACACCAATAATTTCAACATGTTGTGATGCTGTTAAGTAATCTATATGCCAAAACTTCCTCCTTTTACTCTTATTGAAATGTCTTGTAACTCTACTTTTCAAACCCCCAAAATTCTTTGCACTTCCAATATAGATATAGTAACCAGGTGTAAAGCTAATTACACCCAATGAGCCTACAGATATCTCTATAGCTTCCTTTATAAATAGTATTAGGGTATATATACCCTTCTCACTAGGTAGATCTATATCGGTTCCATTCATAGCATTCCTACTCCAGTATCTGATTTCCTCTTTGTTCTTAATGGTGAGGGTTTCCTCAAGAAAATTCATTGATCTAGAGGTACATATCTTTTCATTTCTCTCTGAATTGGGTCTTCGACCCATTACCCTTGTCCCTAAAGGATTCAGATTATGAAATTGAAAGGCATAGTATAGACCATATATTTTAATTGTCTTGCCCCGAGATTCTACCTCATCAAATATATAGGAATCATCACTAGAAATAAACTAGAAATTTTGTCTTTAAGGATAAGGCTTTTGATTGTAAGAACAAAGCTATATAAATGTTGAAAAGAGATATATTATTGAGTAATTTTAGCTATACGGTAATGACGGCCATGGATATAAATGAAGCGTTTTTAGTGCTAGACAAATTAGTTGCATTAATTGCAGGCTTTAGCGTAACGCAGAAATATATAGAGATTTCAACTCTTACTAGTAGATACTATGTAACGTTAAATGATCTATTCTTTCCTGTGTTAATTGAGGATGCAGAGTCCATGACTGCAAAAACAGTATTAGAGCCAACCTCAAGTATATATATACATGAACAAAAGATTTATATAATCTCTAAGGATAGACAATGGTTTCAATCGTTTAATGAAGCCTATTGGAACAAGATTCGTGCAATAGATATAACTTATAATGAAAAACTTATAGCTCTTGCAGCAACATCTATTGCAGATAAAATCCTTCATTCTCCTAGTGAAAAGGCCATTCTAAAGATACTTCCTAGTAATATCCGTACATATGTTGAAGTTGCAATGAATTATATAAGAAATGCTATTAGTAAGAGGGATTCTATAGCAAAACTTCTTCCAAAGGATCAATACACCTACAATAAACTAATAGAGGCAGTTTTATGGCTAGATAAAGAGTCTTCTAGTGAGCTAAAAGAGATTGTATATGTAAAAGGTGTTAGTATCAAGAATATAAAGCTAGAGTTCAATGGTTATGAAATTAGCGTTTTATCGAAAGTCAGCAACTTTCCAGAAGGTGCATTGTATATATTTACAAGATTGGTTCCCTCACCAGTAATTACAGCAATAATAAGAAATATAGAGAGATGCGCCTTGGTTTCATCAATAGCTTCACAACTACTAAAATAGTAATAGGAAACTATTTTGACATTCTATTTTGACAGATCTATATAGCTACATTCATACTCTCTAACATCTATATCTACTTCTAATAATCTATTCTTCTCCTGATCTAATAACCAAGCTTTCATTGAGCCAGATATATTGCTGACTATAATCCACACAATAGGCCATTTTTTCATTCCTTCTATATCCTTTTCGCTAGGAAAAGGAGGTGCACTATGCGAATGAACTATCCCTATGATATCAAGATTCAATTGTTCAATAAATCTTGATATTTTATAGACGCATATTGGATCTGCTATAAATTCTAATGATGGATTTTGGGCAATATTTTTACACTGGATCAGGCCTTTAACTATAAATTCATCACCGACCTTTGTACCTATGGCAAAGAAAACAATCTCTATTGTTGGATTATTTAGTACCTTCTCTACGATAACATTATAGCAGGATATGCCTAAGACTATCTTCAATAATACCAACACTCAGATAACTATATCATGTTCATCTACAAAGATTATCCCTAGTTCAAGAAGTTCCTTAATAGCTTTTTCAACAGAGCCTTTAGGAATATCCACCCCCTTAATCCCATCACTCAATACAAAGGTCTCATATCCATATCTAAATGCATCTATAGCTGTTGCTTTAACACAATAATCTGTTGCTACACCAGCAATAAATACTCTCCTTACACCATACTTCTTCAAAATATTATTTAGCTCCGTACCATCAAATCCACTGTAAGCTTCCTTCTCCGGGTCTTCAGCCTTAGAGATAATAATTGAATTACTAGGAAGTCTTAGATCCGAAACAAATTCTGCACCCTTTGTATTTTGAATACAGTGTGGAGGCCAAGGACCTCCTCTAGTTTTAAATGATATATGATTTGGTGGATGCCAATCTCTTGTTGCAACAATTAATGCACCATTCTTTGAAAAAATATCAATGTATCTATTTATCTTTGGTATAATTGTTAACGCATTTTCTACAGGGAGAGCACCGCCAGGCATAAAATCATTTTGCATATCAACAATTATTAGCGAATCCAGTTTACCTATCTTTATTTGTGCCATTTCATATCTCACCACATAATAGACTATACTTTAGGTGCTAATAAATACTTAATTACTATATAAATCCCCTTCACAATCGTTTTACTGGTTAAAAGACATGATTTTATATTATAGCTTAATCATTAATAGTATTAGGTCTAAATCTTCATAATAGTGATGGTTATGGCTATAGTAGGGGTATTAGCAAGAAGGTTTATAAGCCATAGTCTCTACCTTGAAAGATGAAACTTTTAGTTGAATGAAGGTTATGAACATATGTGTGAGAAGGGATTTGAGTTCCTAGATCATACTGCTGATGTGCTTGTAAAAGCATGGGGTAGAACTTTACCTGAAGCTCTTTCAGAGATCGCTCGTGGAATGTTTGAAATAATGACGGATACTAGCAAAATAGAACCTACTACAGCGATAGAAATAGAGGTATGTGGTTTTGATTTAGAAAACCTAGTATATAGATGGTTAGAGGAGTTGCTCTATTATCATGATTCTAAGAATTTGGTATTTGGAGAATTTCAAGTAGTATCTATTGAAGAAAAAAGTTCTGGTGATAATGAAAAGAGTATCTGTTTAAAAGCTATAGTAAAGGGTGAAGTATTCAATAGAGATAAACATGAGTCTAGAACAGTGGTAAAGGCAGTAACATATCATAATATGTCTGTTATAAGAGAAAACGATAAATGGACAATTACAGTAGTTTTTGATATATAGTTTCTCAAGAAACTAACCAAATTTTAATCTTGGATTCTCTGATTATCGTCATCATCTATGTCATTATTATTAGCTATCCATCTAAGTCTACTATTTTCTACTAAATACCTCATATAGCTCTAGGATATGGAATCGGATTATAATTGATAGAAGAGGTTGTTAATTAGTTCTCTAATCTTTTCTATTCCAAAATAATCTATGAGTCTACGATCTATAGCATTAAGAATCTCATTTCTATTTGTAGCATTAGAAAATCCACCGAAATACCATATTATAGCATCTATATGTAGAGGTGGTATCGAGGATGTCTTTCCAATTTCGTTCCATGCTTTAATTATTATTTTTGGATAGTGTAACACATATTCTATGTTACATGGTTTAAGAGATTCACATTCAATTACTCCAGAGGTGCTAGAGATTCTTGCAACTCTTCTATCGACAGGGATTGGAATATCAAATGGAAGTGTATAGTCATATCCTAGAGCTCTTAAGCCATAGTATATCATCTTAATTGAGAAAACAATGGTTTTTGAATCTGGGTCTGAGTCAAGACATTTTGCAATGTAATTCCTCAGTTCAACTAATTTAACATTGTTAATATAATTAACAATATCTTTGCAATGCATAATCCTATCGAGCCTTCTAATCTTCTGATTTAACAGATATCTATTGTATATCATTGTGAATTCTTTAACTATTTTCACAATGTCATGAAAACTTTCAATCTCTCTACATCTTAATAAAACATATTTAGAAAATTCTTTCCAAAAAATCTCTCCACGCATTGTTAATGAATAGCTAACTAAACTATTTAAAGCTAATAAATATAGAGCATTGTTGGAACACTTTGATACTAATTCTCTGGCGATGTCCATTTGCGGATCTAGAGATTCAAAATACTTTGCACCAATAATGCCAATAGATCTAAGCGTAATACCTATTTCAATCACACGCTCATTATTTACTCTTGGTTTCAATTGAATCTAACCTCAGCCCTAAACTATTAATGTTAGCACTATAGATAATTTTTATAGATCCATCTAACCGTGTATAAATATTGAAATAAATTTATAAACTACTAGAATAGAGAGATAAGAGGAATGATATTACCAATATTTATAGACCTTTATGATGCTTAGTAACGGGAATGATGTTATGTAGCAAATCTGATATGTGATGAAGGGCTCATATCTGATACAATTTTATGTCATTGAGTTCTCTATACATTTTCTAAGCTTATTCCATGTGGTATTCAAATCTTCAGGTATTACCTTAGAAAATGCTATTGTGGGCATGAAATTTGTATCTCCAATCCACCTAGGGACTATATGTATATGTACATGATGTTCTATACCTGCACCTGCTGCTTTACCAATATTTGAACCTATATTAAAGCCATGAGGATTGTAACACAATCTAATTGCTTTAATAACTAAGGTTATAGTTTTCATAAGATCTAACAGCTCTTCATCATTAAGCAGTTCTATACTTGGAACATGTCTTATTGGTGCCACCATTACATGTCCATTGTTATAAGGATAACGGTTTAACATTGCTATACTATATTTACTTCTATATATAACATAATTCGTTTGTTCATCATTATTTACAGCATTACAAAATATACAGTATTTATCATTATTATTCTTCGCTACATAAGAGGATCTCCAAGGCGCCCATAGGAGTTCATATGGCATCTTCTTACCCATACCTAACCTTTAGTTAAATATAATAATATAGCCCTTATATAATTATGTATTCATAGTTATCTAACTATATCAAAATAAACAATATATTTATTATTTTTATATAGAAGAGTGTATTAGCAGTGATGTAACTATGTAGATCAATATTGATATAGATAGAAATGTAACCATTGGAAGACCCCATGAAATAACCACTACAGTATTTGGCTGAAGATCTACTACTTTCTCTTTCCATTTATCAAACTCTTCATCTATATTAAATGTTATTCTATCAACATATCCAGGTATATATATAGGGAAATAAAATTTCTTTCTCAATGCATTTTCTAGATATGTTACTCTGTAAAATATTGTGTATAGGATCTTCTTATATAATGGAACTTTCAAATATCCTAATAACCTTATATTAATTAGATTGTTTATTATGTTATAGATTATTATAAGGAATACTAAGAAGCAATAAAACAAGAGGATAATAACTATTGGAGGCAATATTGCAATTAATAGGTAGGGTAGATTCACATCTGGACGAATATATAGATATAGAGAATTTAGCATTGTACTAAATGGATAATTTAATGAAAATGTTAAGAGAGCTAGAAAATCTGCACCTCCAAATAGCTTTAGCCAAAATGATAGAATTGCAAATATCATTAACATAATACTTGTAATGGTTATTGAAATAAGATACAGAGCATCATTAAGATTCATGCTAATGAATAGATATGCATTTGATAGAATTCCTATGGCCATTGAAGGTAGCCATATTTTGGGGGATATTTCACGGTATTTCCAATCCTGAATTCCTGCGACAATAAATGTTAATACGAGTACTATTGTCTTAATACTCTCAATTTCGTTCATTGTATTTTCTCCACATATTTACCTTAGTGAAATTTGTTGGCTATTAAAATACTTCTAGTTTTCATTTAAGAGAGTTAAATATAGTTTTAAATAATCTCTATAATCAAATGGATTAAGGTATTATTTAAATAGTCTTCTATTCTATGATAGATAATCTACTCTGGATCTCTAATACCTGCTTCAGTAATGGCAAACACGGCTTCGCTTTCGGGTAGATGTGGAGCATCTACAACTCTAGCTATTCGCCTATTTCCTCTACTCTTCTTTAGTTGTACACGTATTCCAGGTGCATGATATAGAACATGACCTCCTATAGCTACTGTTGGATCACCATAGAAGACATCTGGTCTTGCCATAACCTGATTTGTTACAACAACAGCAACATCAAAGAGCTCTGCTATTGACATTAATTGATGTAGATGTCTGTTAAGTTTTTGTTGACGAACTGCAAGATTTTCTCTACCTGGGTATTCAGCTCTAAAATGACCTGTTATTGAGTCTACTACAACAAGACCTATGTTCTCTTTAGGTATTATCTCCTTTAGTTCCTCAGCTATAGCCATCTGATGATCGCTATTAACAGCTCTTACATAGAGTATGTTTTCCATAGCTTCATCAGGATTCATACCAATTGCTCTAGCCATTGCCTCTATTCTTTCCCATCTAAATGTTCCTTCAGTATCTATATATATAGCACGTTTAGAAAGACCTCCTTTTTCAGGAGGTAATTGTACATTTACAGCCAACTGATGACAAATCTGTGTTTTTCCACTTCCAAACTCTCCAAATAATTCCGTTATCGTTTTAACCTCTATACCACCGCCTAGAAGTGTATCAAGGTTTTTACTACCGGTTGTTATCTTTGGTAAAGACATTCTCTCCTTCTTTATTTCCAAAGCTGTTTTTAATCCTAAACCTAGTGCATTGCGAGCTTGGCTTATTAATCTCTGAACTGTTTGAAGAGGTATCGCAAGATTTTGACTAAGTTCTTGCGCATTTGCTGCTGCTAATGCTTCAACAGTGGTTATACCCATTTCCTGAAGCTTTTTAAGTATAGTACTCGATATGCCAAGCTCTTCAAGACTTTTAACTTTAGAGCTACTCATAGTTAGGCCCACATTCCTATTTATTTAGTGTGTAAATTTCCTAATATGCTCTTCTGGACATAGCTGAAAATATTAAATTGTGTTTTTCACAAACTTTAAAATAGATAGTTGCTAAGGAAAATATAGTAGAGGTAATTCATAATGAAATTACTAACAATACATGCTAAAGAATTTATGTTTAAACCTACTGAAAGAGCATTAGATATATTTGATGAGCCTATAACAAGTGAAAGATATGAAAATGTACTAGTAGCTTTCATAACGGTAGAGGAAGATGATGAGAAGGATATAGATGGAGTTGTAACTCAGGCAGTAAATGAAATAATTGACATATATAAGAAGGTGGGTGCAAGAGGAATAGTTATCTATCCTTATGCACATCTCTCCTCTTCTCTTGCAGCACCATCTGTTGCAAAGGAAATAGTATCTAAGGTTTATGAAGTTTTAAAGAATGAAGGTTTTAATGTTGTTAAAGCACCTTTTGGATGGTATAAAGAATTTGAGCTTCACTGTTATGGTCATCCTCTAAGTGAGCTTTCTAGAACTATTCGTCCTACTATAAGAGAGAGGAGAAGAACTATAGAGAAAAAGTATTATATTTTGACACCTGATGGAAATATCTATAAACCTGGGGAGTTCGAGTTTAGTAATGAAAATATAGAGCTAAAGATATTGGTTGATAAAGAAGTCTTTAAAAAGGAGATTGAAGGAGGTCAAGGAAAGGTTTTACAATATCTTAAGAAATTTGGATTTGAATGGGAAGAATTATCAGATCATGGTCATATGAGATATGAACCACATGCCACTGTTATACTTGAAGCAGTTATGCAGTACTCTTGGATTGTTGCAAATTCTCTTAATATTCCCGTATTTAGGGTAAAAGGAACTAATATGTTTAATGTCAATGCAGAGGCAGTTAAGCAACATGCAGAACTCTTTGGTGAAAGGATGTATGAGGTAAGGATTGATAATGATAGATATATTCTAAGATTTGCTGCATGTTATCAGCAATTCTCTATATTAAAGGATTGGGTTCTAAGCTATAGAGATCTTCCAATGGGTATGTTTGAAATAGCTGATAGTTATAGATATGAACAGAGGGGGGAACTTGTATTAGGATTCAGATTAAGGAGATTCCATATGCCAGATCTACATATTTTAACTAAGGATCTTGAAGAAGCAAAGCGTATAGCTATGATCGTAAGGAACAAGATAGTTGAGGAGGCTAGGAAAATTGGACGTGAATATCAGGCTATATACAATATAACTGAAGATTTCTTTAATACTAATTTTGAGTACATAGTCGAACTTGTGAGAGCTGAAGGCAAGCCTGTGTTGGTTGTACTCTATCCTCCAGGACTTTATTACTGGGTTATAAATGTTGAGTATATCATAATAGATGAGTTGAAAAGACCTCGAGAGATAGCTACATGGCAAATAGATGTTGGAAATGCCAAGAGATTTGGTATAAAATATGTAGATGAAAATGGTGTTGAAAGGCATCCCATAATAATTCACACTGCTATACTAGGTTCTGTAGAGAGATATATATACATGGTCTTTGATACTGTAGCTCGTAGCGAAAGCGAAAATAAACCACCTACATTACCATTATGGTTGTCACCCATACAAGTCAGGGTAATTCCCATATCTAAGGAAACACTAACATATGCTATAAATGTGGCTAAAGAGCTTAGTAGGCATGGAATTAGAGTAGATATTGATGATAGAGATGAAAGTCTTGGTAAGAAAATAAGAGATGCAGGTATAGAATGGATACCATATGTTATAGTTATTGGTGAAAGAGAGATGAAGACGGGTACTATCAATGTGAGAATTAGGAAGGATGGTATACAAAGAGTTATGCATATTGATGAATTCATAAAGCTTATTAACGAGGAATTAAATGGATATCCTAGGATTGAATCATCTCTACCCATGTTTTTAAGCAAAAGGCCAAGACTCTATTATCTACAGCCTACAACTCAAAGCTAAGGTAAAAAAATACAATGATGATCTGTCGCCCAGACTGAGAAGGGGATGATGTAATGAACCTCCTCTGAGTGAGTCAAATGGATGAAATTATAGTTTCCATCCCAACAAAGGTTACACTATTTGGTGAACATGCTGTTGTCTATGGAAAACCAGCTATAGCTACAACAATCCCCGTATTCATAGAGATTAGTGGGGTGCTGATAAGAGAACCAGTATTGACGATAAATATGAGAAATCCTATACATATGTATATAGAGAGTATCTCTATAGACAGAACAACTAATAAATTAAATGTTTCTACAGATAGAAAACATGTTGAACAGTTGATTAGGTATATGGTTACCGCTTTAGAAATTTGCGAAGATGATCTTAAAACAGATAAGAGGTATGGCTATGTAATAAATATAAATAGTGATTTACCTCCAGGTATAGGTTTAGGAACCTCAGCTGCAATATCTGTAGGTACAATAACATTATGTGAACTTCTTAATAATGGTATGACCATAGATTCTATAGAGAAGTCAAAGGAAAGAATTGCTTATTTAGCATGGAAAACAGAACAGAGAGTTCAAGGAATGGCAAGCCCTATGGACACCTTTACAATTACCTTTGGAGGACTAAGATATATAGATCCAACTACTCTACAAGCAAAACCTATAGATATCAATAAAGAGATTAACATTCTTGTAGGAGCTACAGAGAGAAAATATACAACAGCAGAATTAGTAAGGAGAGTGAGAATGTTAAAAGAGAAGAATCCGTTATTAATAGACTCCATAATGAGTGGTATAGGGTATGTAGTTTCTGAGGCTTATAAGGCATTAATAGACGGTGATTGGGATTATCTAGGAATGCTTATGAATATAAATCACGGTTTTCTTGAAGCACTTGGCATAGTAGATGAGAAGCATAGCAATATTATTCATATTCTTAGAAAGATGGGAGCTCTGGGTGCAAAAACTAGTGGTGCCGGTGGTGGGGGAGCATTTATAGCACTTGCAAGGAGTTATGAGGATCTCAACACTATAGAGCTAGTTGCTAAAGCATTGGGAGCCCACGTTGTAGCTAAGAAAATACATAGAGATGGTGTTACAGCAAGGGTTTCAAAGGGAGTGGTCTAGTCTAATTTTGTACTACACTATAGGTTTGGCAAGGTTTAGAGAATTTTTATAGATTGATGTAAATAGTACTTCATTCAAAATAATAAAAAACCGGATGTTGGGGGTGTATAGCTATAAGCTATATATCACTGTATGATATCCTAGAATCGATATTTAGATATAGGAAAATCGATGAAGAGCTCATTAGAAATGTAAGGTTGGGTGACCGACTTCTAATGGTGTCGATAATAGATAGAGGTATAAGTGAAGGAGTTCTTCAGTTAAAGGATGGTAAACTAGAGCTTGTTTCACCATTGGATTTTATAATGATATTAGAAGATATGGGCATAGACACTACATACCTAAGTAATTATATATCTTGGCAAGAATTTGAAAACTATGTTGCAGATCAATTTACGAGATATGGTTGGGAGACAATTGTAGAATATCACCATAGACGTATAGAGACATTTCAGGTCGATGTCATAGCAGTGAATATAATTAAAAAACTAGCCTTATTTATTGAATGTAAACATTGGCATAAAGAGATTTTTGGGCAAAGAACTTTGGAAAATATAACATTTGATCATATTAGACGTATAGAGAAATACCTTAAGGTGTGTGAATGGGTTGTATTAAATATTCCGTATCTAAGGAAAATTAGATATATTTTACCAATGATTATAACCCTTAGAAGATTTTCTACAAAGGTATTTCAAGGGATACCTATTATCTCAATTAGATATCTACATGATTTTATCTTAAATATTGATGTATATATAGATTCACTGGATCTTAAGCTATATGAAAATAGATGTTATATAGAATAGAGAATGTTATTTATAGAAAACTATCGATGCATATCCAACAACAATATCCTCATCCCCAGTGATATCTGCTGAGTGATAATATTTTAGTAATGATGCACGAGCACCATTTATTTTTGAATACTCCATCAGTATTGCAATAGCGCCATATCCACATACTGTAGCATTATATTTATCTATTAATGATAAAAACCTCCTTGTATCTAGGTTAACTATTGCTTCAATAAACATAAGATCAAGCTTTCTAACATTTGCTGCAATATTTTCGTAGAATATTGTATAACCATAGAGATCTCCATGATGTGTAAAATCGGATGAGGCTAAGACAACAAACCTTCTATCATCCTCATTTATTGCTTTATTTAATGCTTTTGAAAATGTTGTTGCTTCCTCCTCTGTAATATCCCTGACTACTATTGGAACCAAACTAAATTTATTTCCGTATAAATATTGAAGAAAAGGTAATTGGACCTCTACGGAATGTTCTCTCGTATGGGCAAGAGCATCATCATCTAGATTTGGATAATAATTCTTTAATCTATTTATGAAATTAATATCCACATCTATTTCTCCTAGTGGTGTAGACCATCGTTTATAGTAAGTAGTTGTAGTGATTTTACCTCCAAATCCTGTATGATTTGTTCCCATAATTACTACAACATCTATATTGTCAATATGTTCTCCTAGCTCCTTATATAGCCAAGCTGCACAAAATCCTGAGTATCCATATCCTGCATGGGGAACAACACCCCCGATGATATGTTTTTGTCCTTTTTTTGATCCAACAATAGGTAGCGAACCTGGCCCTTTTGCACTATCTTTAAACATTTTTTCTATTTCCTTTATTAGTGATGTTCGTGAAATGGGGTAAAACCCCCATATAGCAGCTTGAGGCTCACGTATCTCCATCAAGGGCATCCCTGTTAGTACTATTGTTCTGTTATAGAGTTTATAATGCTTCTAGAGTCTCTATATCATTTGTTGATAATCTCCAGCCAAGAGCTCCAGCGAATTCTTCTATATGTTGTATTGTCTCAGATTTTGGAATTGCTGTGACATATGGTCTTGAAATTAAGTAGTTGAGGGCTACTTGAATAGGGGTCTTTCCATATTTATTTGCTATCCCTATAAGAATAGGATTTCTTGCTACAGCACCACGTTCAATTGGTGTATATGCTTGTAGTGTAATTCTTTTCTCAATCATAAACTTAAGGAGATCCTTCTCCACCTTTTTATCAATAACACTATATTTAACCTGATTTAAAACTATTTCAAATTTTGAAGTACTATGTATAGCTTTTTCAAGTTCTTTTAACTTAAAATTACTTACACCAATATATCTAGAAAATCCCTTAATTGCTAAGGTCTCGAGATATCTAATTTGAGTTTCAATTGGGATATACTCATTTGGCCAGTGAATTAATACCAAATCTACATAGCTTATGTCTAATCTTTGTAGACTTCTAGTCATAGCCCTAATCACAGTGTCTTCGTCTGTAAATCGATGTGGTAATAGCTTTGTAATAACAAATACTCTATCACGTCCAACTTTCTTAATAACTCTTCCTACAAGTTCTTCTGCAAGCCCATCCCCATAAGATTCTGCTGTATCAATAACATTAATCCCTCTTTCAATAGCATAGACCAGAGCGTCCTCTGCTTTCTTATAGTCACGAATTCCCCATGTTCCAATACCTATTGCAGATATTTTTTCATTGGTATTGCCAAGAGGTTTTAGATCTTCATAATCTATAGCAAATTTTGGCATATCTTCTCACAGATTAAAAATTCATAAACTTTAAAAATATTTATATCTATAGATGATTAATATATGATGAATGGTGACGGTAATGACCTTAGGATGATTAAATACGCTTCGCTGATACTTTAAACCATTACCCTTTGAATATCCATTTACATATAGAAGATAGTTTATTGAATTATTTTATAATGTTTAAGAGCTTCCCTAAGTCTTATAATTTCCTTAGATACTTCCTCTATACTTGGAGTATGTATAAAATAGTTATCAGTAAGAGCTACAATACATGTAATATGTCTATCTAGTTTCTTGGCCATGTTCATGAATTGTGATACATGGCTATATCTCGATATAGCTATGAGTAGGAATGATTTTTTCGTAGCAATATCAAATACAAACCTGTCAATTTCTTCTTCTCCTAGAGATATCATGTCTATTCCAATAGAAAGCTTATTGTTAATAGATATAATTTCCTCGACAAGATCTAATAACTCTTTTTGAAAGTTTTTTATAAAGAGGATTATAGGTATTTTGATATCGTGGAATAGATAATCAAAAGATTCAACAATATACATTTTCTTATAACCATATTTGAATTGCTTTTCGCTGTAAAGGTTTGATAAAATATTATCGATGTACACAATATACTTAGCATTTATTCTATTTGTACCAAAGCTATTGAGAACCCCTTTATTATAGAATAGCAGTACATTGGCAACATTAGGTAAAGTAAATAGCTCTTTATCCTCATAGTATAGGTGTTTAGCTAAGGATAGGAAGGAAGGTATTATAGCTATGTCAACTCTTATTTGATGTATATATTCTAGAAATGCATTACTATAGTAGTCTGGATCCTTGTAAAATATGTCATTGAGGATTTGATATCTATTTTCCTTCCTCTCAATTAATCTAAGAATCTCAAGAAACTCTATATAAAACTTCTCTATATCTTTATAGATACACAATGGTATTAATTCAAAAACTTTAAGATATTCTATATCACTACATGAATCTCTATTATTAGAGATTGGACCGATGTATGTAAGAAGTATATTAGTTGTATTCATCAGGAATACCTCATGTACAAGTATCATTAATAATGAGCACATATGCTATAGCATCATTAACTTTAATTGTAATAGGAATATATCCTCCGTGTAATACTAGCAATGGTATAGCATTAAAGGGGCCTATGATCAAGTTGTTTAGTATTCTAATACCAAATATGGATATATTCTGAGTTGGCATTATTATACCTATGGATCTAGAATCTAGCTTTAGATACTCATTTACTCTTACTAATAAAATTTCTGTAGGGTTAACTACATATCTACTTTGTTGTGGTATAGATCTAGACACCTTCTTAAGTATCTCTATATTATCTTGTTCCTCACCAATTTGTACCCCTTCATTAGTTGCCAACATCTTACCTAAGCTAGTAAGATATATCATGTCCTTTAACTCATTAGATAAAGTATCGAATTCTTTTGCTTTTGTTATGAGTCCCAATACCTCTAGCTTCTGGATTCTGCTATCCAACTCTTTTTCAGCTAAATTAGAGCTCATTGCATTTAATAGTTCCTCAGGAATAAGATCTCTTACTATTGGAAACATTAATGAAGATTTCCATCGAGGTGCTAATAATGAAATTGATGTGATCACTTTAATTTCATCTAGTGATGCTTTCCCATGATATTTCTCGTAGATAAACCTAAGAATATGATAGTCAATAGGATCTAACAAAGAGAAGTTTGGTAATATTCCTTCCACTCTATTTAGGGTTAGAATTTGTATCTCCATATACACTTACCCCTAATAACCTTATAATTATAGGTCATCACTCAATGGCTATGTATCCTACTTTAGACTAATGTTTGGAAACCCTTAATTAGCTTACCGTTCCTGAAATCAATATATGTATACATATATTTTTTCTATCCTATGGATAATAGGATTGAGAATAGAGCTAAGCCAAACTCTATTGCTATTTATTGATCCATATTCAGATAGTCCATTCTTTGGAGATATGATATAGCAAGTCTCTATATACGGAGTCTTCATATACATGATGAATTTTGTTAAAGCTTCAAAATACTGTCTCTGTGGTATTGGACTCCATAGATAATATGATTGGTTAATCCTACGATGTAATTTAATTGGAGATATACAACTCCATATCTCAATTATCATATGTTTCTTCAGCTTAGAATTATCATTTAGAAAACCTAGGAGCTGTTCAACATTAGGAAAAATGAACTCCTTATTTGTTGCGTCATGAGTGGATAAACATGTTAATGGATTGCAAATATCATGAGTTTCACAATTTATTTTCATGATAGTATCAGAATCATTTTTAATATTTACATTATTGTTTGGTGAAGGTATTAATATCTTAAAAAGATCCTCCACATAGCATGTACTCATTGACATCTTAGTATCTAGTGATAAAATTATGTTATTGTATGGTATAGGGTGATTTCTTGGAATAACTATTGTAGGGATATAGAAAATCAATTCCTCATAAAATAGCTCGGTATCAAAAAGAAAGAGAAACTCATATTCATCTTTAAACAGCTTTTTAATTTTGCTAAAAATTAATAGTACATCATTAACAAAAAGATCAAAGTCTAGGGGATCTGAAGGGTTGATTCTCTCTATAAAAATGAGATATGAGTAAGGGATAAATAATAGATTGTAATTTCTTATGAGGAGATAAGGAGCAATACTTATGGGTGGAAACAAAACAGATTCTTTCCTATTATCATGTCTAACAATATTATTCAATTGCCGAATAATTTTATGGAATAACCATAAGTCATCGAGATTCTTAATAATGAAATATCTAGAAATCCTATTAGTGCTTAGATTTAGATATCTAGATAATATTAATGTTGTAGATAGGAGGGATAATTTAGGTAGTATATTAGATCCCTAGATCATCAGGATTTATATAACGTTAAAACATAATATTAGGGTTAGATGATGAACAACGGCTGTGAGCTGAATATGATGAGCCGTGTTTAATCTGAATCATATTCTCCATATTAGTTGAATTTCTTGATATTTGATTATTTGATATAGAGTAATATGCTTTTGGAAATAGTAGATACCTTATTTGATTAAGAACCTCTAAAAATGTTTAATGATTTTTAATCTGTGTAGAAGTAATAGAGTGTAGGTGAAGGTTTCAATGAAGAAGATACACTTTGGTGATGATGGATATACTACTATATGTAATGAAAGAGTACCAAAATACTCGCTTGTTGTAGAATTCATTGGCGGTATAGATGAGCTTGTATCGATATTAGGTTTGATTAGAGCATACATAGGGAATTATAGTGAATTAGCTGAAGTTCGAGAAGTTTTGAGGGAGATCCAAGTAAATTTAATGAATATAGCGAGTTCTGTTGCAACATGTAGTAGGGAGGTGGTATGTAGAGAGCATATCGATAGTATGGAGAGATATATAGAGGTATTGTGGAATAATATCATATCTAGATCAGAACCTAGACTTGTAATTCCTGGAGGAAGTATCGAATCGTCATTGATGCATATTGCTAGAGCTATATGTAGAAGAGTTGAGAGACTAGG
Source organism: Ignisphaera aggregans DSM 17230 (assembly GCA_000145985.1). Lineage (NCBI taxonomy): Archaea > Thermoproteati > Thermoproteota > Thermoprotei > Desulfurococcales > Desulfurococcaceae > Ignisphaera > Ignisphaera aggregans. The sequence continues at coordinate 1,368,405 of CP002098.1, forward strand.
TGCAAAATTGCTACATGAGGGCCGTTTGGATAAAAATTCTTATATCTATCTCAATAGGTTATCCGATCTATTATATGTATATTCAAGATATATTGATTTGATTAAACATGTACAGATAGAGTATCTATAACATTCTAGCTATTGCTTCTGCTAAAAAGGCTGAAATACCGATGAAGGCAGAGATTTTTAATATTCTTGTAGCTCTCCATGCGTCATCACTCTTTAGACTTCGTGCAACATATAGAGATAGTATAATTGTTATATCAACAAATATGGCTAGTACTAGATAATATATTGAATAGTTTAATATGAGGTATGGAATAAAGCTCAATCCTATTAATAGGAGGTAGATAGCTAGAGATGCATTATATGCGATATAGGGATTAAAAACTGTTGCCAAGGTCTTTATACCAAGTTTTCTATCACCCTCAACATCTTCTATACCCTTCAGAAACTCTCTCCCCAAGTTTAATAGAGTAGCGTATAGAGATACTACTATAATATCCAGTTGTATCATCTTAGAGCTACTTTCAATGCCACTCAGTACACCACCAAATATTATTGCTAGACCAGTTAGGGAAGCAACAACAATATTTCCAATTAGTAAAACTTTTTTAAGTCTAATTGAGTAGAGATAAGCAAGAATAGAGGCTATAAAAGCTATTAATCCATTTAATGGAGATAAAAAAGCTGAGATTATGATGCCTATAGCTGTTGTAAGAATAGCTATATATAAAGCCTCTATAGGGTTTATTATACCCGAGGGAATTGGTCTCCAAGGCTTATTAATCCTATCTACCTCTCTATCGATATAATCATTTATCGTATTAGCCCCAGCACCAACAAGAAAAGCTGCAATAAATAATAATATTACGCTATAAATACTTCTTCCATTACATAGCAAATATCCAACAATAGATGCATAGCCAAGCGCAATATCATTCCCAATACGAAATAGTTTAGCTGTAGCAACAATCTTCCTACTGATATCACTAGACATTAGTTCTACCCTAATTGTTTCACTTCTATATCATAACAGTTATTGAATACTATCCAAATGATTCACTAAGCCATTTCCTAAATTCTGTAAATAGACTCTCCTCCTCTGTCTTCCATCTAATATAGTCAGATGGTGCAGAGGGATATCTTAAGTATAGTTCATAGGCTTTATCCATATACTGCTTAAGTCTATACAACTTAGAGATAAATGTTGGTCTCCTAGCAAGTGATAGAATTGATTGAACTCTACTGAGTATCGATGATGATAAACTTCCCTTTGATCCAAGATCATAAACTTCAGAACCATCAATTAGTTTTGATCTAAAGATAAAGTTAAGATCGTTATTATCTAGATGCTGAAGGAACATTCGTGCTATATCCAATGAAGCTTGTTTAGCTCCATAGGCTCTATGATATCTTATATGATATATCCATAGATTCTCCATTGAGGCATTTCCCTTTTCAAATGCTTCACTAATTGTATCAGCAGCTAGTTTGGCACTAATCATCGCCGAACCTATTCCTCCACCATGTAGAGGATTAGCTGTTGCTGCTGCATCTCCAATGACTATGAAACCATTCCATACCATACAAGAAATTGGTCTTCTAGTAGGAACTAAACCTCCTCCAGCATGGATTACCTCATGTATTCTACCCCCTAGTTTAGTCCTTATGTAGAGATCATAGTTCTTCTTAGGATTATGCAATAAATCTTTCCATTGAACACCTAGTCCTATATTATATACCCCTCTCTTTTTAGGAAATAACCACCAATAACCCCCGGGTGCAATATCTTTATTGAGATATATATAAGCATATTCGTGATCTAAATCAATATCACCACTAACAATCTCTCTATATGTAACATTATAATCTTCTTTCGGTATTATTTCAGAGACCCACCATTCCTTTGGTAAAGATCTTCTAACAACTGCTGAAACCCCCGATGCATCTATTACTACCTTTGAGTATAATATATGTTCAGATTCATTTCTATTCTTAATAACTATGCCTTTAATCCATGAACCTTCAATTATTGGTTTAACAAAGAAATAACCTAAATACCCTTCAACCCCACTATTTATGGCCATTCTGTAGAGACGTAATCCAAAATTCTTTCTATTTAATGCATAGCCCTTGCCTATTACTGAGATAACGTGTTTTTCATCAGGTGAAACAATTTTAACACCATTAAAAATATTTTCTCCATCAAAACCAATAATAGGTGGATCTAAGCCAAGCTCAATAAAATGGTGTTCTCCAATAGCATCACCACAAACCTTTTCACCAATGCTCTTTTCATCTTTCATCTCTACTAAGGCAACTTTAAAGCCCATCTTCGAAAGATTATATCCAGCAAAAAGCCCTGCTACACCTCCACCAACTATAACAACATCATATGTAGACACATTAATACACCTTTTAAGGTAAAGATATGCTGTACGGTATTAAATAGCTTTCTCAAGCTCCTAAAATTCTATTGTATATGATAACATACTAATCATCTTTAATTTTCCTTAAAAGACATATAAAGAAACCCTCCATCATATGTTTATGAGGCCATATCCTAATACATTTCTCTACATCTCTAGCGAATTCAATATTTCTAAATGTTCTTAATCCGCTTGACCATAAATTGAATGGAGGGGACTCTATGACAATCTTTGAACCAGCTATACTTAAGACCTTAGAAATTACATATTCGTTCTCTTCAGGTGCTATGCTACAAGTAGTATATACTATCCTTCCACCAATTTTTGCTAATTTTAATGCTGATAATAATAAATTTATTTCTCTAGTAACCAACTTAACTAAATCTCCTTGTGAGGTTTTTCTTTTTCTAGAAGGATCAAACATTATAGCTCCCTCAGCACTGCATGGAGCATCTAGAAAGACATAGTCAAATTTATAGTTTAGAATCTTTGGCAAAAGAGTTGCATCATGATTAATAATGATGTATGATTTAAATCCCATTCTATAATAATTGGATATTAAGGCTTCTAATCTCTTTATACTTATATCGTTTAGTATTAAAAATCCTTCATCTCTAATTAACAATGAGATATGTATTGCTTTACCCCCAGGTGCTGCACACATATCAATGATAGATGAACCCTTGGTTGGATTAAGTATAAGTGGAGGTATTGTTGATGCAGCATCTCTATATACATAGTATAAACCTTTTAGGTATTGATGTGTAGAACCTATTGATGGATGTTTAGGAGAACTAATAACTCTATAACAATGATGACACCAGCTAACAAGCTCTAATCTAAAATTGAGTCTATATAATTGTTGTAAAAGTTCTTCACAAGATGTTCGTAGAAAATTACAAATGATAGTCGGTTGTATTTTAAAATTTTCAAAAGCATTTAGTAAAGACTTGGTTTCTTCAAGTCCTAGTATATCTATATATCTTTGTACCATATAGTCTAAGTATCCATATGTCTTAGCTAATTCTTTAGCTTGAATCGATATGGAGTTAGTTGGTATAATAATTTCATTTTTAATATTATTGAAGAATATGGAAGTATAATCAGAATTATATTCTTCAGACGCGGGTTCTAAGATCATCTCCTCACCCCTTGTAAGCTTCATCATCAGCTACATCATTTGAGGTATATCTCAGATATAGGTTCTATGATAGAATACTTAAATATTTCAAATTTCAAATCTAAAGCAATCGTTATTTTAAAGTCCAATTCTATGTATAATAATGATATTAAAAAGAAAGTTCTATCACCATTTTTGGTGATGCCAATAATCTCGTTTGTTGGTATAGCCCTGTCTTTACTAGGAGTGTTACTGCTTCACAGATGATAGATGTACTCCTGAATAGATGTGAAAGGAACTAATAAACAAGTCAGGAAATGCTTATCCTTTAGAGTAAGGATGAGGTTGGAGTAATCAGTAAATAATTAAGGTATTTTAACTATTTATAATTCTCTCTATAAAATACTTGTAAATAGGCGATGGAGATAGAGGTCTGCTCTTAAACTCTGGATGAGCTTGTGTTCCTATAAACAATCTATGGTTCTTAAGCTCCATAAATTCTATTACATCTTCTTCATCGCTAATTCCGCTAACAATGAATCCTACAGATTCGAATACATCTAGATATTTATTGTTTACACTGTATCTGTGGCGATGTCTTTCATAGATATATTCAGCTTTATAAGCATCGAAAGCCTTTGTATATTTTAATAATCTTATTTTTCTGCTCCCCAGTCTCATAGTACCCCCCAATACATCTAAATTTCTTTGTGAAGGAAGTAAATCGATTACTGGGTCTGGGGTACTAGGATCTAGCTCTGAACTATTGGCTTTGACTATTCCTGCTACATTACGAGCGATTTCTACAACCATTAGTTGAAAACCAAAGCATATTCCAAGAGTAGGAATGTTATTTTCCCTCAAAAACCTTATAGCTTTAATTTTTCCTTCGCTTCCACGTTTTCCAAAACCTGGTAATATTATGGCACCTTCTATGTCGTGTAAATACTTAGTAATATCACTATCTATTTCTAAATCTGTTGATTCAATCCATTTTAATACTGGTTTAACACCTAGATAAGCTGAGGCATGTTTAAGAGCCTCTATAATACTTATATAGCTATCTTTAAGCTTTGTATACTTACCTATCATACCTATCTTTACCTCTCTCGAACTCCTTCTCATTTTTTCAACAAATTCGATCCACTTTGAAATATCAGTATCTCTTATCTGGACATTTAAACGTTGGGCAAGTAACTCATGTACTTTTTGTGCATATAGTATTAATGGAACTTCGTATATGTTATCTACATCATGATTAGAAATTACTGCTTGAGGAGAAACATTACTATATAATGCGATTTTTGCTCTAACCTCCTCCGTTAAAGGTTTTTCACAGCGAGCAACTATTATATCTGGTTGTATACCTATTCTTCGCAATTCTTGAACACTATGTTGAACAGGCTTTGTCTTTTGTTCACCTGTTGCTTTAAGCAATGGAACTAGAGCAACATGAATAAAAGCTACATTTTCCTGCCCTTCCTCTAATTTCATTTGTCTTGCAGCTTCAAGAAATGGCAACCCCTCTATATCTCCTACGGTTCCCCCTATCTCTACAAACACTATATCTGCATTAGACTCTGCTGCAACTTCTTTTATTCTTCTCTTAATCTCATTTGTTACATGGGGTATTATCTGAACTGTAGCACCAAGATATTCTCCTTTGCGTTCATTGGAAATCACAGTAAGATATATTTGTCCAGCAGTTATATTATTTTTCTTACTTAGATCTTTATTTAAAAATCTCTCATAATGACCTATATCTAAATCTGTTTCACCACCATCCTCAGTTACAAATACTTCGCCATGTGCATAGGGATTCATGGTACCTGCATCAACATTTAGATAGGGATCGATTTTAATTATTGTAACATTATATCCCATACTCTGTATGAGCATAGCTAATGATGCTGCAGTTACACCTTTTCCAACACTACTTAATACTCCTCCTGTTATAAATACGTATTTTGTCAATGAGCCCTTAGATAAGTGTATAGCTTTTCAGATATATGAATATTATCGGAAATAGAGACTCAGAGATTTCCGAAAGTAAGATTTCTACACGTTGGATAGGAAATTTAGGGTGTTTCTATTGAACAAAAGGTATGTAATACATATATAATAAAGCTATGTCTAACTAAAACTAATTTATAATTGAGCAAATAAATGTCATACTCTAGTGTTTCTAACATCATACGGTATTACAAGGGGTTATTTTTTATTTAGATAATACTTTTGTAACCTTAGAATTCGGTTAAAATCATGGATCTGGACATCCTAGTAATAGTCATATCAGTACTCATAGCTACTCTCATAATATCAACAGTATCTACAATTAAACCATTTATTAAGAAGGATGATAGAGATAAGACTGATAGTTATAACTATGTATATAACATCTCATCTAATATTAAAAAAGGTTATGCGTATACTGTAGATGTTGGGGATTCTCTAGTAGTAGTTGCTGTTATAGAGAAGAGAAATAGTAGTGGATTTCTTATGTCACAGGAACAAGAGATTAATGTAGCTTCAATGGTCGATGGATATGAATGATAGGAATAGAATCATATTTAGTATCTATACAAAAAACCTCAATATTAAGGTTCTTTCCATATCAACACTACTATTGATATACATATTGAATAGCTCCTTAGATATTGTGAAAATGTTCTTCTTGATCTTTACCTCTATTTTCTATATAGTTATTTCAATTACTATAGATCATAGGAGAATATCTTCCTTGCATTTACTACTGATAGATTCTATACTAATATACTTTACTATGATTAACTATATCATATTACTGGTTTCTTTTCTTAACATAGGCGACATTATGAGAACATCATTATTTATTTATGGGTTAATTGCAATGAATCAAGCTATAGTAATTAAGTTCAGTAAGCATACTCTCTCCTCTAGTGAATTGGTCTTAGGATTTTTAATCATTAATATACTTCGATGTATTTTTTATCGAAATTTTAAATTACTACTAGAATTACCTGTAATATTACTACTTTCGGTTTTATGTTATAAAATACTGTCCAGAGGAAGATATATGGATAGATATGCAGTATTGTATGACACACTATTAGTATTTACGGTATTGCTAATGGATAGGTCTAGTGCTATTTTTTGGTGTATATTAGTATTGACAGCAATAACTATATACATTATTGAGAATTTTGGCAATGAACCACGTTATAGCGATATTAAATTATTGCTAGTATTTCTAGCTAACATCCTAACATCAATATTATTCATTATATATAGAATTGATTATGATTATTTACTTAATATAATGTTGCCTTTGGTATATTTTGACATATTATTGAAGATCTTATTTAAAACATAATTTAATATTATGGATATTACTCTATATTTCATATTCGTTTGGAATATAGGTAAGAACTAGATTTGAAAATCTAGTAGCATAATATCTAAGATTCTCTTGTATTGTTTTTCTTTCTAATTCATTAATATAAAATCTTTTTAATGCCCATAGAATTGCATCATCATTTACTATGCCATGTCCTTTACTAGCAGCCATACGTATCAATGAATCAAGTTCTGCAGCATTAAACCATCTTGTTCTTTGAACTATTTCTTCAATTATTTGATCATTTATAGTTATATTATAAGATTCGCATATTCGCTTAATTATCTTTTTACGCATATACTTATCAGGATAGCCCATAAATATTACTACATCAAGTCTTCCTGGTCTAATTAGGGCTTGATCTATTATTTCTGGTACATTTGTAGTCATTATTACTAATGGTCTCAATGGATCTTGAAGTATATTAAGCCATATATTTACCTCAGCTATATATGCTTCATGGATTGCATTAAATCTTTGAACAAGAAAATCTGCATCATCAATCAATACAACTATATCCTTTCTCTTCTTCAATGATGCGAATATATTGTTAAGAGTTTTTTCAGTCATGCCATACCACATTGATCTATATGTACTTGGTGTTAGCCTTACAATGCCCTTAGTTAGTGCCTGAGCAATTGCCTCTGCTGTTACACTTTTGCCTACTCCAGGTGGACCTATCAATAATATTCCTCTTGGTGCATATTTAGCTTTAATATTGAGTGGATCTACTATTAATGTCTCTATATCCATTTTTAATTTATCTGGAAGATCATTAATATTCCATTGTGGAGAAAAGACTGGTAATCGTAGTATTGTTGTTCTTCCATATTCCTCTCTAAGTTTAACTCTAATCACATCTCTATTTTCTATAGATATTATAATAAACCTTACATCATCGAATATATGAGGATTTAGAGATTTTCTATAAAGTTTTCTGGCATAGGCATTTAACATTTTTTTACTGTGTTCAATAATAACCTTTGTTTCCTCATTATTACTTAATTTATCAACAATCATAATAGTTAAACAGTTTAGATCACTACTCTCTATAGAATCCTTCGCTCCATTCAATATATACGCTAGACCTTCGATCTGCTTATTTCGGATAACTATAAGTGCAAGGGAATCTACATTAAGAAGTCTTACTTCAGTAGCTAAATGTATTACTATTTGTTTTAAATGTGACAATATAGTTGAGAGAAGCTTATTTTGGGTTTCGGAGTCCCTTACAAATATCACTTTCCTATTCACACCACTATATATTGTCGAAATGATCTTGGATATAACTTTTATAACACTCTCATCTGCATCTATATTAGGTATTGATGAAGCTATAAAACCCTGTAAACTTCTAGGAAGGTATTCACTTATATCGATTATAGTCATCTTTTTATTTTTTGTCATCTCACTTAAGCGCTCCATTTAACAACAGCCACAAGTTTCAGATAGGTAGACACCTTTTTAACACTTGCTATATATTTTATTGGTATCTTAGTAAAAGTTTCGGGTAGCATCAAAGATATTCACCTTCTACTCCAAACAATAATTCCATCTTTTCTTTCTATTCTAACAACACGGTGTATTGGTATTACGGTCTCAAAATCATTAAGATCATTGGAACAGATATCTCTGCACACATACACATAATTATTATCTACACGTCTTATATGGCTAAATGAGATATAGGTATAACCAGACGAGCTCATCCTATCAACTATTACTAAGAAATACTCTTCCTTCTTCTCAATACTCCATAGGATTTTATTTATAGCCTCCTTTATTCTCATCAACATACACTTAAGGTATAGTGTTTCTGTAGCCGAACTAATAAACATATTTACTCTGAACATTAATAACCATTACGAATTACTCATTAGTTAAAGGTTAAAGGACAACATTCTTAATCATAAGTATGTTATACCCATATCAAATAAGATTACGTTATCTGTTTGGGTGTAAACTTTTGTATCTTTATATAAATTTCTAACCAAATAGATTATTAATTCATCCAAAATAAAATTATTGTGGGGAATCAAAAGTGTACTATAGAGTGCTTAGAATCAATGTGGAGAATGGAAATTGGTATATAAAGGAATATGATGGAAATGAGATAATAGGACCTGTAGATCTAGGGATACATATTCATGAAGAATTAAAAACATGGGAGAAAGATGTCTTTGATCCAAGTAACGCTGTAATTATTGGAACAGGGCTTTTTGCAGGTAGCAAGCTCTTTGGCACCCATAGACTTGTGGTTGTGTTTAGGAGTCCTGAAAGTAGAACTCTACATGTTGCTGCTATGGGTGGAGCAGCATATAGGTTCATTGGGTGTGGAGTTCATGCAATTGTTATCGAGGGAAGAAGCTCAAAGCCTTCAATAATATTTGTAAAAGGTAACGAAAATGGTGTAGAACATGTTAAGATAGAATATATAGATCCTGAAGAATTAGAGAAGATATATAGTGGATATGGAGAATATATAGGTGCATATGCATTACAGAAGTACTTAATGGATAAATATTGGGATTATATCTATTCTACAAAGGCAAGACCTCTTGTAGTAGGTCCTGCAGCACTAAAGACAGTATATGGTGCAATAGTTTCAATAGACATAGACTTCAACAAGAAGTCATTTATTATTGGTAGTGAAGATTTTGCTGCACGAGGAGGAGCAGGTTCGGTATTGGCACAAGCACATAATGTTGTAGCTATAATAGCTGGAGGCAACTGGAAGCCACAGCTACCTAAGGATTTAATAGAGAGTATAGCATTAAATGAACTGTTTAAGAGAATTGCAGGAAAAGACTTTGTATCATTAGTAAATGAAGCAACAGTGAAATATAGATATGATCCAAATATAGGTGCTGGTGGAACCTTTGGCGTAAACTATCCTCATTATAGAGAGTTGTTACCACTATTCAATTTCAATACAATGTATTTGCCCAAGCACATAAGGAAGAAAATTATTGACATACTTCTTGAGAACTTCTGGAAACCATTCAAAGAGGAAACCTATGCAAAAGGAAAATGGACTATGACAACATGTGGTGAGCCCTGTCCTGCAGCATGCAAGAAGATATGGAGAGGTAAAAAACTTGATTATGAACCAACAAATGGACTTGGACCATATATAGGTGTACTAGAACTTGATAAAACTGCTAAATTGGTTGATCTAGCTGATCAACTAGGATATGATGCAATAGTGGCAGGTCATTTAGTAGCATGGCTATTTGAAGCAGTTTATAAAGGTCTTCTAGACCCTAGTGATATAGGTTTAAATGATAGACCTATTATGGATCCAATGATAATGAATATAGAAATACTGTCGAAGAATGCTGAACTAGCTGAAATTCTACTTAAGAATATTGTTAATCATTCTACAGAGGTACTAAAGATTATAGCTACAAAAGGCATAAGAATGGCAGCTAAATATCTTGATGAGAAGTATATGGATAGGATTAAGAAGATTGGAGTGAAATTTGAAGATTTAGTAGTATATCTACCCTATGGAGATCAAGGATATATGACCCCAAACTTCTATTGGACACCAGGATTTCTATTACCATTAGCAGTAACAGGCAAGTATTGGACAAACTATACATCCACATTTACTGAACCTGAAGAGTTTGCTAAAACAGTTGCAATAAGAGCTATAAAAGAATACGAAATTGAAAATGCAGGTCTTTGTAGATTCCATAGGGGCTGGGCAGAGAAGAATCTCAGTCAATTGTATAGCTTAATTGGTATAAATATTGATATTGATAAACATGCTAAATCGATGTATCAGAAAATTGCGTTATATAGTATAAAGGCTGGAGCAAAGCCAAGGTTCTTAGAAAGTGAAAAAGCAAAGGACGTAATACTAACCCTTTCTGTAGAATTCAATGTATCTGAATGGATGGGTAAATATATAAAGGATAGAGAAGCAACAATAAGAGAATGGTGGAGTAGAGCAGGTAAAGCATTTGCACAACAGATGGAATTGTCTCAAGATTGGATAGAGTAACTAAATATATAAAAACATAATTAAGAATTTGAGTTCAATTATTTTTTAATAATTAAAATAAATCTATTCCATCAATATACATAAATTAAACAATAACTTAAAAGATAGAAAGTATAGTACTTATATCTTCATAAAGTGAATGTTGATTGAATGTTCATACTCTTTAGTAATCTTATACATGTTTTTATAATGGGAATTTTATTCAACAATTCATGAAATTCATTTAAGTTTGCTCTTAGATATAGAAACTTAAGTATTAATGGACTAATAAGTACTACTTGTAGGGTATGACCTCTATATTTAAGATCATTATATATAAGCTTTAATACATCAATATCAAAATTATCTTGAGGATCTAATACCAGCATAACTAAGCATGGTTCTTTGCAGTATTCTTCAGTAAGATTTCTTGTAAACCATCTTAATATTTTATTTGAACTATAGATATTTCTTATCATCCTCTCTATATGGCTCCAACTTATAGTTGAGAAAAACTCGTATATATCCTTAACATTATTTTTAGAAATAGCATTACTTATGAATATAGATTCATCAGTTATTACTCCCATTCTTATAGACATTCCTAATCTTACGAGACCTAGGGTTAGACCCAAAATACGCTCAACTAAAATTTCAAAAATATCACTATACTCAGTAAAGAAATCACTATGTATAGAAATTACTATTATCGCATTTCTATGGGTCAAAGCTTCGAATTCTTTTACCATGAGTTTTCCTAACCTAGCTGTATGTTTCCATGCTATTTTTCTATATTCATCCCCAGGAATATAGTCTCTTACGCTAAGTATTTCTATTCCAACACCCTTTCTTCTTAATGTTAGCGGTGCATAGGGAATATATTGACGTAGCGTAATAGTGGAAGGAATATATATGACTGAGGATGGTATAATTCTAATTGTGATTTCATCCTTAAATACTATTTTAAATGAAATATCAAATATCTGCATTATATCATCGAATTTTATGAGTATACCTCTAATTACATGAGTTCCACTATAGCCATGTATTTTTATGTGGATAGATATAGTATTATTTTTTAATTCTACCTTATGTAAATGCGATTTCAATCCGGGATCTGTTAATAGAAGAACATTCCTTATCTTTAAAATTGAAAAGAAAACATTAGTAATATGTATATAGATATCTAATAAAGTGTCGACCATACCTATGTTTGTAGGTAATTCTATTGATAGATTTACGCTGTTTATATACTTTGCAAATAAAATACTAGCAATGGAGCAGCTAATTAATGATGATAATGCTATTGAGACAAAACTTATCACAATATTATTACTGTATAGCCATACGACTATAAGTATTGAATACAAAAATACAACTATGTACGATAGTTTTTTTGGATTAATACCAACTTCTGTTTTGTTTGGAATAGAAACATGATTTGTCAAGGGCGTGGAACCTCTACTTTGCTCAAAATATCGTTAACTACACGTCTTCCTGTGTATCCTTCTGCAATGTATTCAGGCTTTATGAATATTCTATGTGGTAAAGCATAAATTGCAGCATTTTTGATATCATCAGGAATTAGATATTTTCTGTTATCTGCCAACGCAAATTCTTTTGATAAAGTAAAAAGATGTAGGGCTCCTCTTGGGGAAACACCTAATTTTGTTGCTGGATGTTTATGAGTATATTCAATTATTCGTACTATATATTCTAATATGCTGTCATCAAAGTATACTTCATCTATTTCATTAGAGGAACTAATAATATCATCAGCATTAATTATAGGTTTAAGATTCTCAAATTCTTTATTTATAGCTCTATCTCCTTTCTTTAGCAGTATAATAAGTGAATCCCTGTCAAGTTGCGTCATTTCTAGCTTTATAAAGAATCTATCGAGTTGTGCCTCTGGCAGAGGAAATACACCCTCCATTTCAATAGGGTTCTGTGTAGCAATAACTATAAATGGTCTTGGTAATTTTATTGTCTCTCCCTCAATTGTTATTTGTCTCTCCTGCATAGCCTCTAAAAGAGCAGATTGAGTTCTCGGCGAAGCTCTATTAATCTCATCAACTAGAACTATATTAGCATAGATAGGACCTAATTTAATTTCAAAATCTCCTAGCTTTTGATTATATATTTTAGTACCAATAACATCAGCTGGTAATATATCTAATGTACATTGAATTCTAGAAAAAGATAAATTAGTAAGTTTTGCTATAACCTTAGCTGTTAATGTTTTAGCTATACCAGGTACTCCTTCAATGAGTACATGTCCTTCGGCTATCATTGAAAGTAATAGAAGCATTACATGGGTTTCCCTAGAGACTAATATTTTTGAAGCTTCTTCAACAACTTTTGATACTATACTACCTAGTTTTGTTGTATACATAATTTTCACAACGATAAGTTAATAATTGTTTCAAACCTTATTATTTTTAGGCGGTTAAATGAAAAACTTTAGTGTTATCATAGTTTTAATCTTAATGATTTTATTCCTATACCAAGTGGCTAATATACATATATATTCATTAGATAGACACAGCATAGATTTGGAAAATAAGGTTTTAAGCTATGTATCTGCCATAGATTCGCTATATATTTGGTTTTCTCAATTAAAAACTAATGAAAAACCTATCACACCAGAACAACTATATACAATTTTAAATAATAAGACATATATTTTGAATATAATAGAAAAAATATATGAAGATCCTATAATTGCTATTTTTACGGGTGGAGCTGTCATTAGAATTCTAAAGTTATATGGTATTGGAAGTCCATATATTGATGAAGAAGATATAATAAGGATAATAAAAACTATAGCATTAAATACAGCTGAATGCAACAGCCTTTTTAACAATAGCAAAGTATTAACAAAATTTATTAATAACTTATTTGGCATCGATATAGCTAATTATTCTATTAATGATATAAGGGAATATTCAGAACTAGTATTAAAGCTAGGGATTGAGAGAGGTATTTCTCAAGAATTTCTATCAGAGATTACCATAAGATTACTTATTTTAGCTCAAGCATTAAAAAATGGATATATAAAGAGAGATACTTTAAACTTTATTGTTAGTGATACGAGCTTCAGATACTCCATAATAACAGCGTTATTCATTAGTGATGTAATAGATAAAAATAATATAAAGATTATTAACAATAGCGATGATAACAAACAGTTATATAAAATCGCTATGGAAATTCAGGATATAGATATAAGTAAACTATATAAAATAGTTGATCTTGCAATAGCACAACTCAAAAAATCTTCAAATGAGGTTATACATACATATCAATCCTTGGATATAGAAATACGTGATATTATTAATCAATTATTGGAAGGAGTCAATATAACAGACCAGAGTTTTAATATTATTGCTAATGAATCTATAGATATATCAAATATTTCATATGCTAACTCAACTCAAGATATATATAGTTTACAAGATTCAAGGAATTATATTGATAGAATGTCATCTCTAAGATACCCGATGTATTACTATTTTGAGTACTATGAAAATGATAATATTGGTATATCAGATGTTGATATTAACTTTAAGAACATATCCAGCTCTAAGGTAGATAAATTAAACCTTACTTCTAGTAAACAAATAGATCTATCTAGGCTTAAATCATTATCTATTCAAACAATAGTCAAACAGATTAATAGCTATGATATTACTCTAAGAAGAACCTCAAATATTAATGTAGATAAGGAAAAATCAATTATTAGTTTAGTAAACTATAAGATAAGTTTACCCAATATCAGTACAAATTTAGTAATATCAATGATATTGTTATTAATACCATTATTGATAATATTAATTCACTTTAGGTTCTTCCTTAAAGGGAAACAAAGTAGCATTAAGACTATTTTTACTGAGCATAAATATGGTTCTACTATTCAAAATGAAGATCCATGGCTAAAAGCATTTATAGAATTTTGGAATACCATATATAAGATTTCTAAGATATTTAATATTAATATAGAGTTGAGCGACACTCACAGAGAAGTTCATCGTAAAATCTTGGATAAAATCAATGGTAAGAACCAATATATGGTGCTTAGTGAATTGATAAGATATTATGAGATTGCACGTTTCTCTCAATTTAGAGGAAATATAGATATAGATTTATTTAAATCAAGAATAGAGCTGTTAAAGAGATATTTACTATAGTGTAAATATAGGTAGTTGGTTATGTCGATAGATAGATTTACTTTAATATTAATAATATCATTAATATCATCCATATATACAATCTTACAATATCTATTTATTTCGTCAAGTATAGACAAAATTATTAATTTAATTATATGGTGTATTGCTGTGGGTCTTGCTTATCTAACCTATCTTTTATATCTCTGTAGTAACTGTAGAGAGCTAAAAATAATTTTATTGCCAAGAATCTCAAATTTGCATAAGATACTGGAAAGATTTTTAGTATTCTCAATAGAGTTATTAACAATAAGCTTTTTTGTTGAAAATATCTTTATAAAGATAATAGGTCGTAATTTTACTACTATAGCGATATCGTCATTGATGATAATCATTATATGGTTTCTTATGCAGAGACTATTATCTAGAAACATAAGGTTATTAATTGAGATAGTTCTAATTATAATAACCTATATATACACTCCTTCACTAACTCATGAAATGAAAGGCTTAGAAGAACAATTCAAGCTTATTGAGGTAATCTTTAATGCAATTGGATAATAAAACTCGAAATCTATTAATGTATACTACACTTATACTGATATTTTTATCTATAGCACTAGCAGTTCTTCAAAGATATATAGCATCAATAATATCAATATTATCAGCATTAGCATTGCTATCATTTATTAGTGAAGGTGAAGAAAAATAAGAAGTAGGTATCTATTCATAATATTGATTTTAATCATCCTTATTCTTCAAATATTTGAATACCAAGGCTATGATACATCATACTTTGGTGCATCGCCACTAAATAGTGATTGGGATGGTACATCAGAACTCTTAAACATAATTTATCTTAACACATTTAATGTTAATATTGTAACAAATTGGATGGATATGATTGCACTTAAAAATATACTAAGTTGTAAAAATAAATTGCTTGTTGTAATTTCTCCTGAAAAATCCTATACCTATCTAGATATAATCACTATTAAATCTATATTCAAGGAGAATTTTAGTATTTTAATAGCTGATGAAGGGCCCTATAGTAATTTCATATTAGAAGCATTGAATATTCCTATAGCAATAGATAGTCTAAACTTTATAAATATAAATAATAGTTATATTGTTAATGGAACCATATCTATAGATAATAGAGAATTTCAAATATGGTTTGCATATGCATCGCCCCTAAAGATATATAACTATAATGTATGTAAACCCATTGCTTTCATCTCTAATTATATAGTTGGAGTAGAATGTAATATTGATAAAAATATTTCTGCTATAATATTTGGAGATGGCTCAATATTCATAAATTCTGTATTACGTGAACGCTCTATCTATAATCCATATAGACAGATAGTAATAGAAATAATGAGAAAACTGTTATTGAATGAACATACTTGTGTATTTGTTGAGGCATCTAAGTATTGGTTAAGGTTAATGTCTATTGATGAACTATTAAAACAAAATGTCAGTAGTGATAAAATAATAGTTTCATTAGTACGTCCTATTAGATATTTAGCTAGTTCTATTAAAAATTTAAATGACGTGTTTTTATTCCCATCTCATGGTACATCAATATTCATTTTTGTTATTATTTTTGCAATAATTATAGTTTTACTCAATCTCAACAAAATAAAAATGGAATATCGTAGTGGAGTAATAGAAAAAGAGACTATAATAAGACCTTCTATCTGGGAGATAACTAAAAGAATTTGTAGATATATTAAAGACTGTCCTAGTGAATGTAAGGCTCAAAAATTGAGTATCACGAGTAGAAAAAGATGTTTGAATTATATTAATAATATCAATAATTATGAGTTAGATAAAAAGATAAGTCTTCTTATCCAGTTAATCTTAGACTAACTTCTCTTTACAAGATTTATTAATAGATATGACTAATGTTTTGATTTTAAATTCATCTAAAGTTTTATGGAAATACTTATTAGTGTTGCAACAAATAATATACATTGGGATCTATAGATGAGCCAAGAACCAACCAAAGTAAAACGTGGTATATGGATAGAAGGAGATGTTATGTATGTGGCAGGAGAGGAGTTCATAGAAAAAGTAACAAGTGCTTTAGCCTCTTTAACTAGGTTAAGAATTCTTGGCCTTACATTTAAAGAAAATATGGGTGTTGAAGATCTTGCAAGTAGATTAAATCAAAGCAAAGCTAATATTAGTACTCATGTGAAGAGATTAGAAGAAGCAAATATAGTTAGAGCTTCTTATATACCCGGTCATAGAGGAATAAAGAAGATAGCTAAACCTGTAGTTAAAGAGATAAGAATAATTCTACATACTCTTGCCGAGGAAGTAGAGGAGAGAATGAAGGAAGCTCCATTACCTCCTGAAGAACCTGTGGAAGAGGGGGAAGGAACATAGGTATATAATATAATCATGTAATTGAACATAGATATAGGGTTAGATTTTGATATAGAGTCATTGACATGAGTAGCTATCTGGTAGTAGGGCTCTAAACAATTGTCCTGTTTTTGGACTTACGAAAACTCCTATCTTTATTGTATTACCTCTATGGTTTTTTATTACATAGACTTTTTTTGGTGCAATACTTATTTCAAGATGTGTTGTAGGATCTTTAACCTTTACCTCAGTTGTGCACGTCATAAGGTTCACCTATAGTATCAACATTATCTGGAGTATATGATGGTGCAGGCTAATAAGCATTGTTCGGGGCGTGATAAGAAAGTAAAACTATTAAATTGATTTTACAATTTTTTACTGTAGAGGTAAGTGTGATAAGTATGAGCGAACGTATTAGATCTTTTATAGCGATAGAAATTGAGGAACAAGGGGTTTTAGCAAAAATAATCAGGATAAAGAATTCTATATCAGATCTTGGTTTAGATATTAAACCTGTTGAGGATGAGAATATTCATATTACAATAAGATTTCTAGGAGAGATAACTCTTACCACACTTAATGAAATTAAGAATATTTTAAACAATGTAACAAAAATAGTTAAACCATTTACAATAGGTGTAAAGGGTATTGGAGCATTTCCAAATGCATTACGACCTCGTGTAATATGGGTTGGCATTAGTGAAGGTTTTGATAATCTTGTTGCAATAAGGAAGTATGTAGATAATGAAATAATGAGACTAAAGTTAATCGATGTTCATAGAGATGAACATGAGTTCTCACCACATATAACAATTGCAAGAGTAAAAAGCTTAAGAAATATCAATAAATTCATAGAGTTTTATCAGTCATATAAAGATTTTGAATTTGGTGTATCACCTGTATCCAAGATTAAATTAAAGCAAAGTACCTTAACCCCAAGAGGACCTATATATAAGGATATTCATGTAGTAAATTTAATGTGATATTGACATGGATATAGATAAGATAATTAATGATATAATATCTGAAATACTCAAGTATATAAAACCGACAAAGGAGGAATACGAAAAGCTGTTAGGGATATATGAGTTTGTAAGAGATAGGATTGCAAAATGTATCGAAGGACATTTTGCTGAGATAACATTGCAAGGTTCTGTAGCAAAGGATACATTTATTAGGGGGGAATCGGATATCGACATCTTTGTTTTATTTAATCCTACTAAATATGAAGATAAATGGTTTGAAGAGAACTTTCTTCCCAAAATTGTGAATTGTTTTAAGGAATTCAAGAGCATTATTCAGTATGCTGCTCATCCATATATCACACTATATGTGGATGGTGTTGAGGTGAATATAGTACCTGCATATAAAGTTTCTTCTCCTCAGCAAATAAAAAGTGCTGTTGACAGAACACCTTTTCATACTAGCTATATAAATTCAAAACTTTCAGAGAGACAAAAGGATGAGGTTAGGGTATTTAAGTATCTCTTAAAGTCTTGGAACATATATGGCGCTGAAATTGAAACTAGGGGGTTCTCAGGCTATCTTACAGAGCTATTAATAGTAGCATATGGATCACTATCTGAACTCCTTAAGGCGGCAACTACATGGATTCCCTTTAAAACATGTATTGATATTGAAAAGTATTATCCTAGTACAAGGGACTGTTTAAGAAAATTTAGAAGGAGTGTGTTCATAGTTGTTGATCCTGTGGATAAGGAGAGAAATGTAGCAGCAGCTGTATCACTAAAAAGTTTCTCAATATTTAAGCTCCTTGCTAGTGCTTTCTTAAGAAAACCAACAATAGAATTATTCTCATCAGCTCCGAGAGAGACTTTAGATACCCAAGAATTAGTTAATTTAGTAAATAAGAGATCTGAGGATATCAACAGTTGTATACTCGGTATAGAATATGAGGTGTTGAATAAAGTACCTGATATAGTTTGGGGTCAATTAAGACGTGCTGAAAGAGTTTTACGAAATGTTCTCAAATCTTATGGAGAAAAATACATCTATATAGATACTTGGTTAAGTAAAGATTTGCAAAAGGCTATAATATTTATTGAGATCCTAGGCTGTAAAAACAAATACCACCTTCATATTGGGCCACCAGCTTATGAAACTATAAATGCATTGAATTTTATTATAAAGAATAGCGATGCTATAGTAGGACCTTGGATAGAAGAGAATGGTAGACTTTATTGCTTAAGGAGAAAACGTTATGACTATGCTACTATTATTAGGAATGCATTAGAAAATATCAATTTAACGGCCTTAAAGATGACTAAGATTATTAGTGATGATGAATTAGATTTATTACCTCTAAATGACAATGAGTTTAGAGTCTGGTTTACAGAATTTTTAATGCGAAAAAAGATTTCAAAGCTTGGAAAGATACCTATCTTGAAACTTTAATTATCACTCTAGAGATATCAACACTTGGTTCTATCGGTTTTTTGCAATTGGGACAAACATTTCCCACTTTTACAATAAGTTCTGAGGGTGAAGGCACTCCATAATAGTCTTGACCAGCTCTCATAAATACATAGATTGTATGATCACATTTGCTACACTTATATATTATAGGCATAAAGGACTCCTAACAGAAAGTATTAATGTCTTAGATAAATATTTCCTAACATTGATAGTATTTTACATTACTATTTAAAAATAAATTATTTTAGTTAAAAGTGAACATTTTCAATAAATTATCTAATAATGATAATAGTATTACCTGTATTACCCTTTTTAAGTAACTTTATTATTGATATTCTATTAAAATTATTAAGATATCAATAACACTCATGATCTATGAGTCATTTAATTTTTCTGAATATATGATTTGTGATGATAATGATTTTTATCAAATAATGAGTGAAATTGAAATAGTGGGGCCGCCGGGATTTGAACCCGGGACCACCAGCGATCCGGGCGGGGATCTCCCCAGGCTGGCATCCTAGCCAGGCTAGACGACGGCCCCTATAATATTTCTATATTAAAATTAGATTTATAAAGTATTAAAGGTTTTCATGATTCCTTAATATATCATAATATAATGTATTTTTGTTGTAATCCATCTAGAGTTTTACTATCTTTACATCCTTAGCCGAACTACATTTTTCTAGTTCTCGTTTCCATAGTAATGATGGAGTCCATATAATCCACGATGGAACTTTTTTTACGAATTCATATGCTTCTTCCCAGCTTTCAAGACCTAGTTCTTCGGCTAATTTTTCAAGACTCATATCAGTTTTAGCATATACATTTAAGATCTTTACAACCTTATCATCAATTTCTATCTCTTTCTCACCTACTTTTACTATATATTTATAACATATGCTCATCTATCTTCACTTCCAAATAATGTGCTTTGGATTCTATATAGTTTAAATAGGTTAGGGCTAGGTATAAAAGTTTTATATTGATCTACAATGAACATAATATGATCATTATGTTACTACAGCATAACAACCATCACGAACCTCATATATTATACCTTCTCTTCTCATTTTACTTAATGCTTCTTCAACAAATTTTTCATCAATCTTTTGTTCTCGGGCTTTAGATAATATATTTTTAATTTTAGCACATCCTTCATCCTTTGAAATACTACGAATAATCTCCTCTATTATAAGCATTCTCTCTCTTTGTGATTTTGGTTTACCTGTCATAATGGTATCTATATCAACCTCACCACTTTCTACGTCAAGTCCAACACTTTCAAGCATACTTTTCATTAATCTAATAGCTTCTGCTGCATCTTCTTCTGTTACTCTATCTTTTAGTGCCATTCTAGCATGTGCTTCAGCTAATCTTATTAATGCTTCTAATTGTCTTGCTGTAATTGTTATAGGGGAATCAGGAGATTCTAAACTTCGTTTTCTCATTTCTACAAAGAAATCCTCTATCAGTCTACGTGCTTCTTCTGTTAAAACAGGTCTAACGAATTTCCTTGCATATGCTATATACTTCCTCAATAGATCTATATCGATAATAGGTCTAATATTTTCTGAGATGCTGTGTACTGTAGCTATATGTCTAGCAAGTCTCAGATCATGATCCACATTAGGTATATCTCTTAACACAAATATTAAGTCAAATCTTGAAAGAATGGTTGGCGGAAGATTGACATTCTCTGTTACAGATCTATTTGGTAAGTATCTTCCATATCTAGGATTTCCAGCAGCTAGTACAGCTGTTCTAGCATTTAATCTAGCTACGATTCCTGCTTTTGCTATAGAAATAGTCTGTTGTTCCATTGCTTCATGTATTGCTACCCTATCTTCTTCTCTCATTTTATCAATTTCATCAATACATGCAACACCTCCATCAGCAAGAACTAATGCACCTGCCTCTAAATAGTATTCACCCGTCTGTTTCTCTCTAATTACAGCTGCTGTTAATCCTGCTGCAGTAGCACCCTTACCTGTAGTATAGATAGCCCTAGGAGCAAGTCTAGATACATATTGAAGTAATTGAGATTTAGCAGTACCTGGATCACCTATAATAAGTACATGAATATCACCACGAATTCTAGTATTATCACTTAATACCTTAGGCACTCCGCCAAAGAGTAGAAGTGCTATTGCCTCTTTTATATCCCACATACCATATATTGCTGGAGCTATAGAACTAATAATCTTTCTTCTTATTAATGGATCTTTTGAGAGCTCAATAATCTTTTCCTCATCTTCAGGAGTTATCTCTATTTCCTCCAGCATTCTTTGCGATACAATTATATTATTAGCTTCGATATATGCATCATAAAGACTTTTTAGCCTACGGGTGGTAGAAGAAGATCGTAATTTCAATATACCAATAACAATAACCCTATCACCAGGTCTTGCAATATCTACTAAATCATCATATACATCTACCTCTAATGATCTAGGCATACGACCAGCAGGTATCTCTTCAGGTTTCTCTTGAATTACGATTCTTTGAAAGTCTCTAAATCTCGATTTATCTTCTAATAATCTCCATGAACCTGAAGCTCTATTACAAGCTCTACATATTGGAGGTTTTTCAATTGTTTCACCAATTACAGGTACAGTAACTTGAGCTCCACACTCATGCTCAAAAACAGCTTCAATAAGCTTTTGCTTAGGGGGTGTTGCACGTACAACAATACCTTCAATAGCAACTAGCTTACCTATCAAAATGCTTTTGATATCCCTGATCTTAAAAAGTATGGGGAGATCTCGAAAACGTGGTAATACTCTAGGAATCTTTTCGATATAGTCAGGAGCTTCATTTTCTATTAGTTCTTTTATTACATTAGCAAATCTCTCTATAGCTATCTCGGGATTTTCAACAATAAAATTAGCTAAATCAGTTGAATAGCTTAAAATATCATTAAAACTTATTTCAATATCATTTTTACCTTCAATAATCATTTTACGAATTGCTTCCCTATACTTTAACACACGATTTTCGTCCTTAAAATTCTTTATAAAATCGTCAATCATTGAGAGAAAGTCTTGTATAGGAGTGGTTTTAAGTGTTGTAGCCATCTTTATATCACCTCACCCTAAATTAATGCGAATTTATTGGACCATGTACTGAGGGTAGATTTAATTAAATTAACTAATAATTTTTCCTCTATAGCTAAATTCTTTTCAATTACATCTAGTCCACCAAGTTGTACAGCTCTAATAATAAATGATAAGCGTAATCTAGAAATATCAGCAAAGTCTTCTCGCATTTTTTCAACAATCTTTAATAAATTAATATCACCTTCTTTTTTAGCTTTGGTTTCTAGATCTTCAATAGTCTTTTTCATCTTTATGTAAAAGAAATCCTCAATTCTTATAATTTGCGACTTTTGCTGCATCTGAGAAAATTTTATCTTTGATAATTCCTGAGGAGTTATGGTTCTATCTAAAATTTCAACAATACCATTTTTCTCCAATATCTCAGCTATCCATCTAGGTAGGGAAATTTCTGAGCCTTTTTGTAGTGTTAGATTCATGAAAGGTTCTAAGGAAAAGTATCTTAGCACCATTACTCTAACAGGTTTTAGAATATATAGATTATTAAGTAATTCTAGTTCTAGCGTCATTAAATATGCCCTAGCCACTTCTGATTCAAATTTTATAGTTACAGAGCTAAAAATAGTTAGAGGTTCCTAAAGATATTAAACCTATTTAATTTCATTGGTAATGACAATGAAATAATCATTTAATGGCTACACCTTTAAATGTGAATAAATCTATATAGTTTCTCTAAGCCTAAATTTTCAATTGGTGCGCTGAAATTGAGCGAAAAGATTATGGAACTACTATGGGCTGAAAAATATAGACCAAAAACGCTAAGAGAGATAGTTAATCAAGAGGAGATTGTTAATAGATTAATGAAATTTGTTGAAGAGAAAAATATGCCGCATTTACTCTTTGCAGGACCTCCAGGAACAGGTAAGACTACAGCAGCTTTAGCATTAGCACACGATCTCTATGGCGATGAATGGCGTAGATATCTATTAGAACTTAATGCAAGTGATGAGAGGGGAATTGCTGTTATTAGAAGTAAGGTTAAGGAGTTTGCAAGAAGTAAATTACCAGGAGATATTCCTTTCAAAATAGTTATTCTTGATGAAGCAGATAACATGACAGCAGATGCTCAACAGGCACTTAGGAGAATTATGGAGATGTATGTAGAAACAACAAGATTTATACTAATAGCTAATTATCCGAGTAAGATTATCGATCCAATACAATCTCGATGTGCCTCATTTAGATTTACACCGTTAAAAAGAGAAGATGTTACATCGAGATTGAGATGGATTTGTGAGCAAGAGAAAGTAAAATGTGATGAAGATGGACTTGATGTTATATATGAATTGAGTGGTGGTGATATGAGGAAAGCAATAAATATACTTCAAAGTGCTTCAGCGTTAGGTGAGGTTACAGTATCAAATGTATATAAAGTTGTAGGTCTTGCACATCCAAAAGAAGTTAGAGAGATAATTACACTAGCATTGAGTGGAAAATTTATTGAGGCAAGAGACAAGCTACACAATTTAATGATAGTCTATGGGCTTAGCGGTGTAGATATTATTAAACAGATGCATAGAGAGATATTTTCTGCAGATTTAAAGATTCCAGAGGATATAAGAGTCATATTAGCAGACTATATAGGAGAGATACAGTTCCGTATAGTAGAAGGCGCTGATGATGAGATTCAATTATCAGCTCTATTAGCTAAAATGGCGTTACTTGGGAAGAAAGAAAATATTAGGATCTAGAGAAAACTATGTATTGAATTTATACTGGATTATGGGGTAAAATTTTGAGTTCTCAGTATAGAAATATACCATGGATAATTAAATATAGACCTAAAACCCTATCAGATATTGTAAACCAAGATGAAGCGAAGAATAAGGTATTAGAATGGCTTAAAAAATGGCCTAATGTTCAGCGAAAAGCATTATTACTCTACGGCCCTCCTGGCTGTGGAAAAACTTCACTTGTTGAGGCTATAGCAAATGAATTCAAATATGAATTAATAGAAATGAATGCAAGTGATTTTAGGAGAAGAAGTGATATCGAAAGAATAGCTATAAGAGCATCTAGTATGCAAAGCATCTTTGGAAAAACAAGAAAGATAATATTATTAGATGAAGTAGATGGTATTTCTGCGAAGGAGGATGAAGGTGGTATTGAGGCGATAAAACAACTTGTTGAAAAAACATCTGTTCCAGTTATAATGACTGCTAATAATCCATATGATCCAAGTCTTAGAGTATTACGAGAAATAGCTGAAATGGTTCAGTTTAAAAAGCTTTCTAAAAGCGATATGAGAATGGTATTGAATAAAATTTGTAGGGCTGAAAATCTCCGATGTGATGAGGAAGCTATTGATTATATAATAGAAAGAGCTGAAGGAGATTTACGAGCAGCAATAAATGATTTACAGGCTGTAGGAGAAGGTTTTGGAGAGGTAACATTGGATAGAGCGAAGATCTTACTAAGACCCAGAGATAAGGAGAAGGATCCTTTTGAAACTCTAAGAGCTATATTCTCCTCTAATTATGCATGGCAAGCAAGAGCTGTAACTAATCAAACTCAGTTGGATCATGAACAACTAAAGCTATGGCTTGAAGAGAATATTCCCATACAATATACAGACATTGAAGATATGGCAAGAGCTTTTGATATGCTTAGTAAAGCTGATGTATATCTTGGTAGGATAGTTAGGACAGGGGACTGGGATCTATTAGTATATGCTATAGATTTAATGACAGCAGGTATAGCATTATCTGCCAAGAATAATGTCAAGGATAAATATCGATGGAATAAATATAACTTTCCTCGAAGAATACAATTAATGTCGAAACTTAAGGATGTTAGAGATCTTAGAGATGATATAGCAAAACTTTTAGCCACAACATTACACATATCCTCAGCTACTGCTATTAACGATGTAATTCCATTTCTTAGAGCAATATTTCAAGTGAGTCCAGGATATGGAGCAAAAATAGCTTTAGGTCTAGGTCTATCAGAGAAAATGATAGAGTTTTTAGCTGGTGCTAGTAAATCTGATGTTTTACAGATGTATAGAGAATTAAAGAAATTACTAAAAGCTTCATCAGAAACAACAATATCTTCTCAGTCTAAGACGGAATTTCTAGGCAAATCAGTGTCACAGAAGGATTCTGGGGGTAAAGAAAAAAAGAGTGAGGATAGAAAATCGAAGACAGGTACAAGGGATTTATTATCATTTAAGAAATAGAATTGAAGAATTTAATAATATCTGTCATCAATTTTGTCAACTTATTATCTTCCTTTAACTTTATCAATCGGAGTCTCCCTATATGTATCTCCTCAATAATACCTAAAATCTTCATATCTTCAATACACCTTGAGACTGCACTATAGTTACTATTTAGTTTTGATATTAATGCAGTGATATTGATAATTTTATCTTCGGTGCTATTAAGAATGTGAATTATGGACCATATACATGGCTTTCTAAATATCTTTTTGAGCTCATTATCTTGAGTTATATTTCTATACATATTAATGATCCCAGATATTAGGGATAGATATAAAAAATGCTATAGACTTAAACATTATTTTATTATTTTCTTCTCTTTTCTATAAGTTCATCAATTCTTCTTTCTAATGGATCCAATGGTGTTGATATTTTTATTAATGTTGTTCTACCCCTATATCCTTTTCCTGAGACTCTTGCTTGTATTATTTCCATATGCTTTAGATTGTTAATATATTCATATACTTGTGTATGTTTTCTTGGTTCTACTCCATATTGTTGGCATATATATCTGTATTCTTCTTCGACATCACCTATCTTTACCTCAGGCATATTCTTTTCTTTCAATGTTCTTATAATTGCTTTTAGTAATAATAATTCATGTAGATCAAGATTATTTAGTTCATCGGAAATGCGAACAACATCAGGATGGATTATAGCTATAGCTTTTCTGACATGCTCTATAGAAACTCTCTGAGCACCTTCGTTATCAGCAGCCATACCCGCATGTAGTAAAACCTCAATAGCAGATCTAGCATTTCCTTCACCACCTCTATCAACACCTTCATGTTCTGCTATATACTTTATCACATCATTATCTACTGTACCTTCATAGAATGCAAGATCTCTTCTCTGTATAAGAATATCGTATAATTCAACTAATTTATATGGTTCAAACTTGACTAGATGTTTTAACATATAACTTTCTGTTGTGGAATCCAGCATTCCCAATACTGTGATGTCCCTTGAAATAAATATATAATTAAGTCTCTTTACAGCATCAGGATATTCATCATAGAGTCTTATTAAGAAATATACAGCATCATTACCTGCTGTTCTTATAAAATAATCGAACTCGTCTAATGTTATAATTACATATTGTTTATGTCTTTCTAAGTGACTTAGTAATGCTAATAACATTTCTCTTGGTGATAATCCTCTCAATGGTATTGGTGCACCAACTTGTCTTATAATTTCTGATACGACTTCATATAATGTTCTATCTCTGTGGCAATTAACATGAACATACTTTAAATCAATATTATTCTCAAGCGCAAGCTTCTTCATATTTCTGCTAAATACTCTTGCTGTCACAGTCTTGCCTACACCTACACCACCAATAAGCATAGCACGAATAGAAACAGAACCAGGATCTGTCAACAATGGTTTAAATATTTGTTCTAATAATCTTAATTGGAGCTCCCTATGAGGAAGATACGACGGTACATATTCTGGATAGAGTACCTCTATATTCTTAAATACACTTATACCCCTTCCTATACTTTCGTTAATGTTTTCGTTTCCCATTTTCAGCTTCGCCCCACTCTAGAATACCTTTATAAAAGTTTTTTAATGTGATAGTTTAAAGTAGTTCAAACCACTCCGAAACTTTCGGAAACAATGATATTGCTTAATCAATGAATTAACATTATACTTATAAATCACAACCCTAATATTAGTATAACACAGGCTAATGATGAATCCCTCGGCAACAAATGATGTAAAATGATTAAACTAAGGACTACCCGCTGAACATCATTTCAAGATGCAAATAATTATCATATTGGTGAAATACTATAAAGTATTTAAATCCTATATTTCAACCATAACACATATTAACAGTTTAACATTGCTTTTTAGCTAGTATATAGTAGTATCTATTATGTGGTGAGAAGATAATGTCATTTATGCCTGCATCAATGGGTTATGATAGAGCATTAACAATATTTTCACCAGATGGAAAGCTCTATCAAGTAGAGTATGCAGCTGAAGCAGTAAGAAGGGGGTGGACATCACTTGGAATTAAATCGGAAAATGGTGTTGTATTAATAGCCGAGAGGAGGAAGGTAGCACCACTCCATGATGTTATGAATCTTGAAAAGGTATTTGCGGTTGATACTCATATAGGAGCAACATTCTCAGGGCTTGGACATGATGGCAGAATATTAATTGATTATGCAAGGCTTATTGCTGTAAGACATAGATTAACATTTGATGAACCTGTAGATGTCGAGCTACTAGCTAGAACTATATGTGATATTAAGCAAGCATATACTCAGCAAGCTGGTGTAAGACCATTTGGTGTTTCACTAATTATAGGTGGTGTAGATAGAAAGGGAGCAGAACTTGTTAAGACAGAGCCTAGCGGTCTCTACTTTAAATATTATGCTGTAGCTGCAGGGGCAGGAGAACAAGCTGTGATCAACTATCTTGAGAAATACTATAATGTAAAGACAACAGTTGAGGAAGCGATAATACTAGGTTTAAGAGCATTAAGGGCAGCATTAGAAGAGCCGCTAAAAGTTGAAAGAGTAGAGATAGGATATGTAGACGTATCATCAAAACTATTCAGAAAACTCTCCATTGAAGAGGTACAGAGCTTCCTCGAAAAAGCAGGTGTAACTTCTTGAGTAAAAAGGAACATGTAATAGCTAGGATTATGATAAAGGGAAAGAGATTTGAGATTTTAGTAGATCCTGAGAAGGCATATAGATTAAGAGAAGGAGAGGAAATACCTATAGAAGAAGTCGTGATAAGTGACTATATATACAAAGATGTTAGAAAGGGGCTCAAGGCATCTCCAAATGAGCTTATAGATGTTTTTGGTACTGATGATATGTATAAGATTTCATTAGAGATAATAAAAAAAGGAGAACTTCAGCTAACAACTGAACAAAGAAGACAACTTCTAGAAATGAAAAAGAAACAACTTATATATCATATAGCTAGATCAGCTATAGATCCAAAGACCAAGACACCTATACCACCATCAAGAATAGAAAAAGCTATGGAGGAGGCTAAGGTTAGTGTAGATCTATATAAATCAATTGAAGAACAAGTTCCACAAGTTATCAAAGCTATATCAAAAATTTTGCCAATAAAAATTGCTAAAGCATTACTACAAGTATCTATTCCCCCAGAATATGCATCAAAGGTTTCAAACCAGATTCGTAGGCTAGGTGATGTAAAAAAGAGTTCTTGGCTTGCCGACGGCTCATTAATTATTGAAATTGAAATTCCTGCTGGAATGCAAAATGATGTTATCGAGAAGTTAAATGATATGACTAAGGGTAATGTCAATGTTAAGGTGTTAAGTATTGTATGAAAAGGAAGCAATAAGTTTACAGACATCCAAAAGGATTTTAGTGGTACCAGGAGATTCTGTGCAGATATCTCAGGATGTAGTTATAGATCCCCAACAAATTCTATATCTTTATAAAAAGGATGACAATACATTTATATCAACAATAACAGCTCTTTTAGATTTTGAGAATATTGATGATAAGAAAAAATTGAGGGTAATTCCTCTTAAGGGACGATATATACCAAGAGAAGGGGATATTGTAATAGGAATTGTTGTAGATGTAACACTTTCGTCATGGATTATAGATATAAATTCGCCTTATCTTTCAGTATTGAATGCTTCTGATTATCTTGGACGTAGTTTTAATCCATTGACTGATAATATTCGAAAATATTTAGAGATAGGGGATGTAGTTGTAGGGAAGATAGCTACATTCGATAGATCTCGTGGACCTATATTGACAGTTCAAGATAAAGGTCTTGGAAAAGTAGTTGACGGTTCTTTAATTGAGATAGAGCCTATAAAAGTAGCGAGAGTTATAGGTAAGAAAAAATCTATGCTAAATATGTTGATAGAACAGACGAAGTGTGATATACTTGTCGGAAATAATGGTAGAATAATTCTTAGATGTCCAAATCCAGAGTTAGAGTATATAGCTATTTTAGCTATAAAGAAGATAGAAAGTGAGGCACATACTACAGGTTTAACCGAGAGGATTAGAGAGTTTATAATTGAAGAAAAAGTTAAGAGGGGATTGATAAAATATGAAGTCTGAGAAACCAGCTCTAATAATAGATGGAAGGAGGCATGATGGTAGAAGACCTGAAGACTTAAGACCAATAAGGATGGAGGTAGGAGTACTTAAAAACGCAGATGGATCTGCTATTGTTGAAATAGGAAAGACAGTAGTATTAGCAGCTGTATATGGTCCAAGAGAGGTAGTGCCTAGACATGAGGAAATAGTAGATAGAGCTGTTATAAGATGTAGATACAGAATGTTATCGTTTTCAACCCTAGGAGAAAGAAAAAGTCCTGCACCAAGTCGAAGGGAAATAGAGTTATCAAAAGTTATAAGAGAAGCTCTAGAACCCGCCATAATAAGTAGTATGTATCCTAGAACAGCAATAGATATTTTTGTAGAGGTTATAAATGCTAATGGGGGTACAAGAACGGCAGGAATAACTGCAGCTTCTTTAGCTCTCGCCGATGCTGGTATTCCTTTGGCAGATCTTGTAGCTGCTGTAGCTGTTGGAAAAATTGATGGTGTCATAGTTCTAGATCTAGATGAATTAGAGGATATGTATGGTGAAGCTGATATGCCTATAGCAGCAATGCCTTCATTAAATAGAATAACAATGTTACAACTTAATGGTGTATTAACTAAGGAAGAATTCAAAGCTGCACTAAAACTAGGATTACAAGGAATTAAACAGATATATGAGTTACAGAAAGAAACATTAAGGAGAAAATATGTTGAAGTAGAAACAGAGTAAGTGGTGGATATATATGTCGTCAACGCAAGAACAACCAATAATACCAAAGATTAAGTATAATGCTATCCTAGGGATACTAAATAAAGGATTCCATGTTGATAGAAGACCATTAACAAGTTATAGATCTTTTGAAGTAAAATTTAATATAGCTCCAAATGCAGATTCATCAGTATTATTTAAGCTAGGCAATACACAGATACTTGCTGGAGTAAAACTTGAAGTAGGACAGCCTTTTCCTGATTCTCCTAATGAAGGTATTCTAATTGTTAATGCTGAATATCTACCTGCAGCATCACCAACATTTGAGCCAGGTCCACCAGATGAAAATGCAATTGAGCTTGCACGAGTTATAGATAGAGGTCTTAGGGAGGCAAAGGTTATAGCATTAGATAAACTTGTAATAGTCCCAGGCAAAAGGGTATGGATAGTATGGCTAGATATTTATATTCTTGACCATGATGGAAATCTTATTGATGCATCAGCAATGGCATCAATGTTGGCTTTAGCAACAACATTTATTCCATACTACGAGGTAGATCCACTTACATCAAATGTTAAGATTGATAGAACTAGGAAGCTGCAAAGACTACCATTGAATAGATATGTAGTTTCAGTAACCGTTAATAAAATTGGAGATTTATTGGTAATAGATCCAACAGGTGAAGAAGAGGCTATAGCTTCATCAAAGCTAGCTATATCGATTAGTGAGGAGGGTAATATTGTAGGGATACAGAAGATGGGAATAGGGTATGTTACTGAAGATGATATAAATAAAGCTATAGATATAGCTTTAAGCATTGGAATAGATAATATTGAAAAATTGAAAAAAATCATAAACCAGTGGGAGCAAACCTTTTTAAGTGCCACACAGTAATTACTAAATCAATAGGATGGTGATATCATGCCAAGAACAAAAGTTGTAGGTATTGCAGGAAGATTTGGTGCACGTTATGGTTCAAGTATTAGAAAGAAATGGAAGGAAATAATGGAGAGAAGATATGCGGAATATACATGTCCATATTGTGGTAATACTACAATAATTAAGCGAATAGCATTTGGAATATGGAAATGCCCGAAATGTAATACTATTTGGGCTGGTGCAGCATATACTCCATGGACTATTAAGAAATAGTTTAGGGAAAGGATTATTTGATTAAATTTCTTGTTACTACTTCACATAGACCTACTAGAAATACACGAAGATTTACAAAATTTATCTCTATGATTTTACCAAATTTTATAAGAGTAAATAGGGGTAAATTAACCCTATCTATGTTAGCTTTACAAGCAATAGACATGAATATAGATAGGGTTGTAATAATCAGGAATAGAAAAGGAAATCCAGGCTATATAGACATATATAATGTTGATTATCTGAATAATAGTTTAAGGCTGTTATGCACACTTAAGATATGTGGTTATAGTTTATCTACAACTATTAGAGGTGGATTAGCTAAGAAGCGAACTTTTAATGGTATAGTTCTAAATCTAGATATTGAAGAAGACCTAGATAAAAGTGAGATGAATGAAGCTTTAGAGTGTCTAGTTCATTTGTTTCCTTTGACTATACAAAGACCTTCTGATAATATGTGTAAACAGGATAATTATTTGTTTGTTAATATTAGGAAAAATGTGGAGAATAGAATATATGAAGTTAAATTTCAGGATTGTGCAAGGTTATTGGGGATACTAAGAATATGTACATAGATAAAAGATTTAGAGCTTCAATAAATCTATGTGAGGAAAATGAAGAATACATAAAGGTTATAGAGGGAAGTCTATATGCAGAGGTTATAAATCCTGCAAATGTAGGTAAGGTTGCCCTGGGCATAGATTCTAAGAATAACTGTTTAAAGATAACTATAGAGGCCGATACGTTAAGCCATATGAGAGCATTAATAAACTCTATCCTATATTTAGTGTATGCAGTAAGGGAAACTATCTATATGGTTAAAAGCTTTAGTTCATAGATACTTAATAAGTCTTTTATTAAAAGAATTTAGTAGAGGTTAGAACTATGGCTGAAACACTTCCACCTGAAATCCAACAACAGGTTGTAAAGTATCAGCAACTTCAAACACAATTAAATCAAGTGTTATCTGAGAAAAGCATTATAGAACAGGAGCTTAGGGAAATAAATAGAGCATTAGATATATTAAAGAATGTTCCAGACGATGCTGATATATATAGGAGTGCGGGCCATCTATTAGTTAAGATAAATAAGAGTGATGCTGAAAAAGAATTAACAGAGCGTAAAGAGATTCTTGAGTTAAGGTTAAAGACTTTAGGTAGACAGGAGTCATTGTTACGGCAACAACTTGCGGAAATACAATCGAAACTTAATCAGTATATAGCTTCAACATATAAACGTATGTAATAGTTTGTGGAAAATAAATATGGTTAAATTTCATAAAGCAATAGATATAGAATACATAGGGCTCGATGAAAGTTTTTTCCAGGACTACGACTCACTACTTCTTATTGCTTCACATATCGAGGAAATTGTAAAGGAGGAACTAGAAAAAATATTAAGTCAAAGAACAAATAAATATTATCTAGTTGTAGGTGTAGAAAATAGCAATGGCTATATTACAGTATCAATAGATCTTGAAGTTGAGGCATACATATTGCCAAAAATAGATTTAGGGAATATAGTAGATAAGGTGATAAGAAATGTCTTCGATAGACTCAAGATATTTCTGTCTAGATACAGAAAGGGTTAAGAATATAATTAGGGATTCCCATAGAATCTCAATATATACACATAATAATGCAGATCCTGATGGTATAGCTTCTGCTTGTGCTTTTGCATATATTGCAAAGATTTTAAATAATAGAATTAATGTTAAAATTGTTATACCCGAAAGTGTTGGAATAGAAAGTAGGGATATGGTTAAAATATGTGAAGAATGTGGTATAGAGATAGACATTGTTAAAAAGATAGAAGATGAGAATACAGTTCTGGGGGATACATGTGTAATAGTTGATGTTGCATCTCTTGATCAATTAAAATTGATAAAGAATACAATTAATAAATGTAACAACATTATTTTGATAGATCATCATAGTTATAGGGAGGAAATAGGACAAGACTTATCTAGAGAAACTATAAGTTTCATTGATAGCAAAGCTTCTTCGACATCAGAAATAGTATATAACATTGCTAGGTGTTTAGGGATATCACTTACAAAGGATATTATGGAGTTATTGATAGCAGGTAT
This sequence comes from Ignisphaera aggregans DSM 17230, assembly GCA_000145985.1. Lineage (NCBI taxonomy): Archaea > Thermoproteati > Thermoproteota > Thermoprotei > Desulfurococcales > Desulfurococcaceae > Ignisphaera > Ignisphaera aggregans. The sequence goes on from CP002098.1 coordinate 1,402,656, forward strand.
TATATGGGATACAAAGAGATTTTTAAGATCGTCAGCAAATACTTTTAAGGTTGTAGGTGAGCTAATTGAAAATGGTGCTGATTACGAACATGCGCAAGGACTAATTTCTATTTCAAAGCCCAGCTATAGTAGAATTGCAAGGATTAAATGTATCCTTAGGCATAGGGGTTATAAAATCACAATGCCTAAGGGTGAAGTTTTCATAGCAATATCAGAGATAGGTGCTTATGAATCTGACTGTGCATCAACCTTAATAACATTGGGATACGATATAGCACTTGTTGCTACAGAGGATGAATCACTAAATGTTTATAGAGTTGTATATAGGGCTAGAGATGAGGTTGTAGATAACATGGGGATAGATGTTTATACGACCATATTAAAAAGATTAATATCGACATTTGGAGGTAGTGGTGGTGGTCATAAGGGTGCTGGTGCAGCAATTTTAAGGACAAATTCTATGTCATTGATATTAAAGGAAGTAATTCGAATATTAAAGGAGATATCAGGTAATAGAGTTGTTGAGTTAGAAGAAGAGAGAGTGAGTTGATTTAGATGGTAATAGTATATGTAGATGAGAGGGAGAGGAACTCCAGGGTTCCACAGATATTATCTTCCAGGGGTATAACAACTATATTCAAGATGTTGGATGTAGGTGACTATATAATATCAGAAAAGACAGGTATTGAACGTAAAACTGCAGAGGATTTCATAAAATCTTTACTCGATGGAAGGCTTTTTGATCAAGCGAGTAGGTTGCAGGAAACATTTGAAAAGCCGATAATTATAATTGAAGGAAATATATTTAAAGCTGATTTAGGTAAAATGAGAAGAAGTTCTATTACCGGTGCACTAGTAACTTTGACAATAGATATGAATATAGTGGTTATTCAGACAAGGAATGAATTTGAGACTGCAGAGATTATAAGGCAGATAGCACTTCATGATCAACAGAAGAAGAAGGTATCTACAATAGTTAGACCGTCTAAACCAAGATTAAGTACTGTTGAGGAGTGGCAGATTTATATACTTCAGTGTTTTCCAAATATTGGACCAAAGATAGCTCTTAGAATATTAGAGGAGTTAGGTTCTATTCATAGATTTTGTAATGCTTCTCTCAGTGAATTAATGAGGATCGAGGGATTAGGAGAGAAGAAAGCTAGCGAAATTTATCAGATAATTCATGCATTGTATAAGGATAGAAAAGAGAAATCCACATCTAAGACTATTGTTGACTACATGAAAAACGAAAATGAAGATGCTAATGATCACTAAAATTAATAAGCTTAGAAGTAGAAGGGTTAGACCAAAGGTTTTAGAGAATGAGATATGTAAAGACTGTAGACCAAATACTAAGAATTATGAATAACATAGAGCAGATAAGGAACGTTGGGATAATAGCTCATGTAGATCATGGAAAAACTACTACAACTGATAGCCTACTTGCTGCAGCAGGAATAATATCGCCTAGATTGGCAGGACAAGTTCTAGCTATGGATTTCCTAGACGTTGAGCAAAGAAGACAAATGACAGTCAAAGCAGCTAATATAAGCCTGTATCACGAATATGAAGGAAAACCCTATGTCATCAATCTTGTTGATACTCCAGGACATGTAGATTTTACAGGTAAGGTTACTAGAAGTCTTAGAATGATAGATGGTGCTATAGTTGTAGTAGATGCTGTTGAAGGTGTAATGACCCAGACTGAAACTGTTCTAAGACAAGCTCTTGAGGAAAGAGTAAGACCATTGCTATTTATAAATAAGATAGATAGATTGATAAAAGAATTAAGATTAAAACCTGATGAAATTAAACAGCGTTTTATTGAGATTATTAAGGAAGTAAATAATCTTATAGAGACTTATGCAGATCCAGAATTTAAGAAGAAATGGATTTTAGATCCATCCCAAGGTATGGTAGCCTTTGGAAGTGCAAAAGATGCTATTGGAATAACTGTTCCTATGAGTCGTAAGAAAGGTATAAAGATAGATGATATTATAGAAGCTTATTCTAGTGGAGATAAAGAAGCAATAGAAGAACTTAAAAAGAAAATACCATTACATGAAGCTCTTTTAGATATGGTAGTAAGATTTGTACCTAATCCAAAAGAAGCACAGATGTATAGAATACCAAAAATATGGAAAGGAGACATATCAACAGATTTAGGAAAAGCTCTAATGGAGGTAGATCCCGATGGACCATTAGTATTCTTTGTCTGTGACATGAGATGGGATCCTCATGCAGGGTTTGTAGCTACAGGTAGGATATTCTCTGGAACTCTCTATAGCGGTCAAGAAGTATATTTAGTTAATTCTAAAGCTGTTCAAAAAGTTCTTCAAGTAGGACTCTACATGGGACCTTATAGAGAGGTTGTAGATAGAATACCAGCAGGTAATATAGCTGCAGTCCTCGGACCAGATCTTGCTAGATCTGGTGAAACTATTGTTGATCTAAAGATAAAGGATGTTATAGTACCTTTTGAGAGAATGAGATATATATCAGAGCCTGTAGTTACAATGGCAATAGAGCCTAAGAAGACAACAGATTTGACAAAACTTATGGATGCTCTAAAGAAGATGAGTATAGAAGATCCAAATCTTATTGTAAAAATAAATGAAGAAACTGGAGAATACCTAGTATCGGGTATGGGACACCTACATCTTGAAATAGTATTAACATTACTTAAGGAGAGATTTGGTCTCGAAGTAGAGACCTCCCCACCAACTGTAGTATATAGAGAGACCGCTAGGGATAGGAGTCAGATATTTGAAGGAAAATCACCCAATAAGCACAACAGGCTCTATATAAGTATAGAGCCTATGAATGAAGATACTATAAGACTAATTCAACAAGGAATAGTAACAGAGGATATGGATCCCCATAAACGAGCTAAGATACTTAGGGATGAAGCTGGCTGGGATTACGATGAAGCGAGAAGAATCTGGGCTATAGATGAAAACATAAATGTATTTATAGATAAGACATCAGGTATACAATATCTTAGAGAAGTACGAGATACAATAATTCAAGGATTCAGACTTGCAATGCGTGAGGGTCCATTAGCTGCTGAGCCCGTTAGAGGATTAAAGGTAATTCTTCATGATGCTGTTATCCATGAAGATCCTGCTCACAGAGGACCTGCACAAATATACCCTGCTGTAAGGAATCCAATCTTTGCAGCTATACTAACTGCAAGACCTACACTTCTTGAGCCTATACAAAAACTAGAAATAAAGTTCCCAATGGATTATTTAGGACCTATATCTTCAGTTATTACAAAGAGAAGAGGCAGAATATTAAATGTTGTTCATATGGTTGGCAATCTAGTTAAAATGTTAGCAGAAGTACCTGTAGCAGAATCTATAGATTTAGCCAATGAGCTTAGAGGTGCAAGTGCAGGTAAAGCTTTCTGGGGAACAGAATTTAGTCGATGGGCACCTGTACCAGATTCAATGTTATTAGATATTGTTAAGAAAATTAGACAAAGGAAGGGACTTAAACCAGAGCCTCCAAGACCTGAGGACTTTCTATCGCCATAAAGATCTATTAGTCGAAAATATATTTTTATTTACTGTAATCTCTATTAATACTTGATAAATTATTGGTTTAATCCTATGTCAAGATCTTTTGATAAAATTTTTAGACAGAATACACCTTTAGTACAAACAATAATTAGTAAAATCAGGAATGTTACAGAAGATCTTATTAGCAAAGGTCTACGAAATATCAAAATAATGACATTCTGTGGAACCCATGAATGGACTACAGTATATTATGGTATTAGATCATTACTACCAAAAAATATAGAACTTGTTGCTGGACCTGGTTGCCCCGTATGTATAACCCCTAGCGAGGTTATTGAGAACGCCATCAGACTTGCTATGGAGGGAATAAGGATTTATACCTATGGTGATGCTTATAGAGTTCCAATATTAAAGCGAGGCTTGCCAAGAAGTTTAATGGAGGCAGAAAGCTTTGGAGGTAATGTAAAGAGTGTCTATAGTTTTCTTGATGCTATAAAGGATTCTCGTCTATATGGAAAAGAATCGGTCTTTCTTGGTATAGGATTTGAGACTACAGCTCCCGCCTATGCCATTCCATTTGCCCATAATATTGTTCCTAAAAATCTTTCTTTTCTAAGTTCACTAAGACTTACTCCACCGATTATGAGATATACCTTAGATTTATATATGAAGAAAGGAATAAAGAGTATTGATGGAGTTATAGCCCCGGGGCATGTATCAACAATTATAGGAGCTGAAAGTTGGGAGTTTCTTCCAAGAGAATTTAGTATACCAACTGTTGTTGCAGGCTTTGAGCCTTTAGATGTTTTATTAGCTATAGTGGAAATCCTTAGAATGATAAATGAAAATAGACCTGGGATTATAATAGAATATAGAAGAGCTGTGACCTGGCATGGCAATTTACAGGCTAAAAAGGTGATATATGAAGTATTTAGTATTATTGATGCCGGATGGCGTGGAATAGGTTTTGTACCTAGAAGTGGCTTAGATCTTCAACAAAAATATAGAAATTATAATGCTTATGAAATTTATGGACTTAGTAATCATGGTAATAACCATGATGATTTACCACCACTATGTAAATGCAGCGAAGTTGTTCTAGGGATTTTAAAACCAATTGATTGTCCACTCTTTATGAAGGTATGCACTCCTGAAAGGCCTTATGGACCATGTATGGTTTCAGAGGAGGGTACGTGTCTAATATGGGCTAAATATGGAGGATTTGGAGAAGTTATATAGAGTAGTAGTTATATCTTTAGGATCCCTCTATCCTTAAGTATCTTCTCCAGTTCCTTTACAACTTCTGAAGCTTCCTTAGATGCATCAATTTCTATTAATATTCCTTTTGCTCTATAATACTCTATTACAGGGCTAAAGGTCTGTTTATATATCTCAAATCTCTTCTTAACAACTTCTGGAGAATCATCTTCGCGTCTAACGAGTTTTGATCCACAGACATCACATATCCATGGGTTTTTAGGAGGCTTCCAACGTATATGGTAGATAGCTCCACAGTTAGGGCATATAAGTCTTCCAGAAACTCTCTCTATTATAACATCTAGTGGTGCCTCAAATACTATTGCAGCATCAATTTTAGTTATATTATCTAAAGCAATAGCCTGATTGATAGTTCTTGGAAAACCATCTAATATGAATCCTTTTTCGCAATCAGGTTTCGATAGACGATGTTTAATTACTTCAATAACGATTTCATCAGGAACCAACAAACCTCTTTCAACATAGTACTTCACTTTTTGACCTAGTTCTGATCCTTTAGCAATTTCCTCTCTAAATATATCTCCTGTTGATATATGTGGTATACCATATTTTTGATTGAGTATTTTAGCATATGTACCCTTCCCAATACCTGGAGGACCTATGAAGACGATTCTCATTAACAGCACCAAACATAATCACAATAAAAACCTATTTATAACTTTAGATGATACATAGCCGAATTGCTTTTAGTCAGAAAAGTTAGAAGGTAATATTATTTTCAATAAATAGGAACTAGAACGAAAAACTTATTAGTAGATCAATCTGAAATGTGAAAAGGGCCCGTAGCTCAGCCAGGTAGAGCGGCGGGCTCTTAACCCGTAGAACTGAGGGTGCGGAAGTCCCGGGTTCAAATCCCGGCGGGCCCGCCACATATATTTCATTTAATGTTTTAGAATATCAATAATATGTTAGTGATTAAATAAAGTTAGCCTAAGGGAGTTAATACAAATCCCTTTCCCGGCTCTATTTCTACTAGAAAAGCTTTTCTCACATGGTTTGTCATTCTCATTTTCTTTATGATCATATATCGTTTTACTTCCTTAGTTTTCTCAACATCATCCATCCATAGATGAAAAACGCCATCAGCTATATGCTCAAGTCCAAATCCAAATGTACTCTTGGTTGTCATAGCATATTGCGATACTAGATAAGCTGTAACATTTTCTCGATGTGTAGCTACCTTAAGATCATAGCTATATCTTCTAGCCATGGCAGGCTTATCCGCCCAAAAGGCACTTATAGAATCGATTATAAGTCTTACATGTTTTTGAGGAGTTTTTGAACCTTCTCTTAATACTCCAAGTATTTTGTATGCCTCATTTATAGATGCAATAAGAGTTTCTATAGAAAGTGCATAATGAAATCTCTTCTTTCCTTCTTCATCTGTAGATGATATTTGACGAGCAATTTTTAATAATCCAAAGATATCTATTACAACTATATGTGGAGGATTAGCTTCTTGGTATTGTTTAGAGCTTGAAATATCTAAAATCCTATACTGCTCAAAGTCCATTCCAAACATTTTTGCTTGTTTTAACACATCTCTAAATTCTGCCTCTGTTGTAACATATACTACAGGGTCTCCTGCTTTTATTCCGGCCCATGCAAAATGCATACATAGGATAGACTTACCTGTACCTGGTTCACCTGTTATAGCAACCCAACTACCCTTTGGTATACCTCCTTCAAGTGCTCGATCTAATTCAGAAACGCCTGTAGATATACGATGAATAATTTCCTTTTTAGGAATTTTTGTAGTACTACCCTCTCTAGATTTTATCATCTGTTCTTTTTGCTTATTTACTTGTTCTAATTCCTGAAGTTCTTCCTCGATTCTTCTCAATTCTTCCTCGCTCACCTCATAATCTTCCTCCATCATTGTTACTATAACCACCTCTAGGTATATCTAATACTTCTAAAACTAAATAACTCTATAACATGCATATACCGTAGAACACTTTTTAAATAAGGATATACATTAGGGATTATGAGAAGAATCATTGTATTGTTATCATTTATAGGATTAGTAATAGTGTTTAGCATAATATTAAATAAGTCTCTATTCCTTAATAATTCAACCCCTAATAACAGTTATACTCTAGCTACCACAACTATAATATATATAGATCTTAGAAATAAATCCTCAATTTCGACAATAGATTACAATAATACGGAGATATCAATTGTTTTAAATCCTAAGGATCTATATATCAGACCATTCATTGTACCGAGGATAGAAATTTTGGAGATAATTATAAAATCAGCTAGAGGTAATAATAATGATGTTACTGGGCTCATTCTCTATATAGCATTACAAAGTAGTAATGGTTCACTAATTCATGTAATACCAAAACCCATAAAAATAGACACCGATAAAATTGTTTACCAAGTGCCTTTAGTACAAGGTATAGGTTCTCTGGTAATATTTAATAATGATATAAATGAGAAAAGATTGAATATTTTATTTCTTAGTAAAGAACTCTATTAGTTAAAATCATTGAATTAACTTTATCTTCTGAAGAACTTTATCTATCAGAGATTCAATATTTTGAGCAAATGTGTAAAGTCCATTTGGAATATATTTTAGGTATTCACATTTCCAATATAGTGATGATATATTAGCAGAGTCTAATAGCTTTGAATACATTGCGATATCTCCTTGGTAGAAAGCAATTAAATAATTTCTATCGTTATATACACATAGAAAAAGAATACATTGCGGATCTTTCTCAACAACATAAACTTTCTGAAATCCTTTCGATATAAGCATATTCTTAATGTCTTCAGGATTTAACATTGAATATCCCAGAGAGCTTTGTTATTTTAGACAGTTATAGCATTACATATTTAACCTTTTCATAAATTTGGCTACATATATTTTTCCTTATTATGACCGTAGATATATGATTAAATTAGCTAAAGATCACTAGACTTAAATAGCTCTTACACGGCGTATAGCTGGTAATAGACAATATGTTGTTTATGAATAGTGATGAGGTTTATATTATAGATGGTGCCATCAATGTTAGAGGATATAGCACTGAAATATTATCGAATGTTAGGGATACCATCTAGAATCTCAAGACATGTAAAGTGGATTTATCCAGTAACTATTGTGACCGTTATTGGAATAGAATTGTTAATACTTTTTGGCAAGGGGGTTGCACTTAAGAACATTATTAATTTGGTAATGCTCCATATAATATTATCATCATTATTACCTATCATTATTAAATTAATGGTATCCTATATCAATTTAAGACAGGCACTTAACACATCTTTTTTCCTGATATTACTTGGCGTGCTTCTAGAGATTATCGGTGTTTTTGCTAAGATCTATGGTGTTATGTATGTTGCAATACCTTTACTTGGAGTACTAATTTTAAAAGGAATGTCTAATGATAATAAAAACATCTTTGTATTGATTATATATTCTATACTAGCAGAAATAATATTTACTATTATAGTTGATTTTTCTCTTATACAAAGAATTGCAAGAATTTGTTTATTATTATTTTCTATTTCAGTATCAATATTCTTTATATTAACTTTATCTAAAAGAGGAAAGGATATTGATGTATTTAGATTTTCATCAGCTTGGGCTAAATTTATATTAACAGGATTTGAAAATGATATGGAGGATGTGTTTGAATCTTTTGGTACAGAAAGAGAAATTGATATAAGGATGTTGTTATTTCAAAGAGACAAGGATAATATTGCTATTGTAATCCCAGGAATACATTTTGGTCCTTTTAGAACTATTGGGAGTACCCTTGCACCCTATCTTATAGAGGAAGAGCTCAAAAAATACAATATAAAGTCTATAATCTTCCATGGTGCAGGATCTCATGAAAGAAATTTAGTTTCTAAGAAAGAGATTAATAAGATAGTTAATGCTATTAGAGATTTACTTCAGAAACCAATGGAAAAAACATTTTTATATGAACCATTTAGAGTATTTAATGGTTATCATGAAGCATTAGTATTACCTTCTTCAATGGTCTTGATAGCTATTTCTACACCTACTGTTGGAGGAGATGATATACCTTATGGGGTTCAAGAACTTGCTGAAAAATATTCTAAGGTTTATGGATATGAAGATGCCGTAATAGTTGATTGTCATAATCTAGAAGGACCTATGATAAGAGATCTTAGTAGATATAAAGACATAGTGATAGCAGCTATTTCAAAGCAGAGCAGACAGTGTTCCAGGGTCAGAATTGGTTATAGTGAAGATGAAGTAAGAGGATATGTACGAGGGCTCTGTAGTAACACTATCAAGGCTATGGCCATAGAATGCGATGGAAATGTATATTCTCTACTATATTTATATGGAAATAATGCTGATATTGGTGTTAGAGAAGCATTGCGACGTCTTGCACTTTCTCTAGGTTATAAAGATGCAGAAGTATTCACATTAGATGATCATACTTGTTCAGGTGTTGCTTTTGACTCTCCATACTATTCAGTTAGAATTAATGCATCATTACTAAGATCGGCTGAGAAAGTATTGAGGGAGGCTCTCACAGATCTTAAGGAAGCTACAATTAGTTTTACTAAACATAGTATAAAGGTTAGAACCATGGGTGAAAAGATATATGAGTTATTAGAGCTTGCTAAGGTTATTGGAAGAGATGTATTAAACTATTTAAAAACTACACTATTATTGCTATATAGTTCTGTAATAATATTAGCACTCTACGAACATTTTATATCTATTCAATAATTATGTTGGATTTAAGAGAAATAATATGAGGAAAATATATGTCACACTTTTTATACATATTCTTCACAAAGCTATAATAGTGAGGTAGATATTATGAATATCGAAAATGTTGCTAATTACCTTGGACAGACAATAACAGATATCTATGGAAGAAAGATAGGTGTTATCACAAGTATATATAGTGATGTTGATGGAAAAGTTACATCAGTTGAAATTATGACTAACGATGCTATATATGAGACTATTCCAGCTGAGAGACTAGAGCTTGGAGTTGATGGTCTAAAACTATTACCTGAATGGCTTGTAGCAGCTAGAGCATTAGAGAGGAAACTAGATGTATTAAGGAAGAGAATTAAGGCTATGGAGGAGCTATATAAGAAAGGACAAATACCAACTCATGCATATAGAGAGATAAAGGAGAAGCTATCTAAGGAACTCGATAAAGCAAAAGTTGATGTTAAGAATCTAAAAGAGGTACTAAGGAAGAGAACATATGAATTAGAAAACTTTGTCATACATATAGAGAAAGCATTGACACATTTATTAATTAGTTATACCAGTGGTGAACTACCTGAAAATGGATTTAAAATTTCATCAGATTTCATGAAGTTTGCTAGACAGATGGCATTAGATGAGAAGAAGGATATAGATAAACATATGGCACTTATAGAGAAATTAGAGCAAGAGCTAGTTACAGCAATATCAACAACTACTGAGGAACAGACAGCAGTAAATATAGCTTCCCAGACCCAACCTCTAGCTGTGAAGGTAGTTACATAGTAATGTTATGATTAGATTAGGTGTTAATAGTAATGTCTACACCAGCAGGGGTTTTTGATTCTTTTGTTAAATTAATAGGTATAACCTCGAAGCGTGATCCTCAAAAAGGTGCAATTATATACATTACTACATCTTTAACAGATTTAAAAATGAAGCTTGAAGAAATAAAGAGAAGACTTAAGGATCGTGATGATGAACTTCTAACTAATGCTGTAAAAGCTTTGAGTAGTGGTGATAAGGATAGGGCTTCAATCTATGCCTCAGAGATAGCTGAGGTAAGGAAGCTCATAAAAATAGTACATATAGCACTATTAGCAATAGAAAGGCTGCTTGAAAGAAGCAAAACTATGAATATTGTCAACGACTTAAGAGCTTTAGGAACAACGCTTGGGATACTCAATGAACTAAAGACCATGTTTGCAAATACAATGCCAGAGTTAGCATCAACATTAGATACAATAGTAAGTAATGTTAATATGTTGGTATCAGCAACAAAGAGTCCTGAGGTTAGCATAAATGTTGTTACAAAGACTAAAGAAGTAGAGGAGATTCTTAAAGAAGTAGAAAAACAAGCAGAAGAGAAGATGAGAAGTTCGCTAACGCCCATCCCCGTTCAATTAGAAGATATGGTTAATGTTGCACAGAAAACGGCATTAGAGAATACAATGACATTTATTGATAGGAAAAGCCTTGTGGAATCAGTTACACCAACTTCATATAGCCCTCATGCTATACAAACAGTTTCATATTCATCTCTAACACATGGTATTGATAGTGGTCTTGAGTTTCAGATATATAGCTATATAGTAAATAGTAAGGGAATTATAAACATAAGAGAATGTGCTAATAAATTTGGTATAAGCGATAAAGATGTGTTAATGGTTTTAAAAAGATTGGAACAGAAGGGACTTATAAGAATTTCATAAATTTTTAGTTACATTCAATCACTTGTATAAGGTTATCTTCATGAGTAGTAAAGAATATCTAGAAGCATTAGCTAGAAAGTATCTAAATGAAGCTCTTATAAATGAACGTACTGGAAATAAGATTGATGCAGCAAAAAACTATAGAAAAGCTGCAGAAATAATGATGAGAATTTTTGAATACTATAGAAATTCGCCGATGAGTGATATGTATAGAAATATAGCTGAAAGCTATATTAAACGTGCTCAAGAGCTTGAGGAGGAATCGAAAGAGTCAATATCTATAGGTAGTGGTAATAGAGATGAAATAAACACTACAAATCTTGAGGAAGCAGTTAAATCATATATTGTTGTAGAGAAACCTAATATAAGATTTGAAGATATTGTAGGTCTCGATGAAGCAAAACAAGCTATAATGGATAGCATTATATATCCTGTTAAAAGACCAGATTTATTTCCACTAGGTTGGCCAAGGGGAATATTATTATATGGTCCTCCAGGCTGTGGAAAAACAATGTTAGCAGCAGCTGTTGCTAATGAAATTGATGGTATATTTATGAAGATAGATGCTTCAAATATTATGTCGAAATGGCTTGGAGAAGCAGAGAAGCGTATTGCTACAATATTTCGGTATGCAAGAAATGTAGGCGAAAAGAAACCAGTAATAATATTCATTGATGAAGCTGACTCACTACTTGGGGCATATGAGCATGAGATTGGTGGTGAAGCACGTGTTAGAAATCAATTATTAGAAGAGATTGACGGTATTAACGAGAAAGGTAAAAAACATTTTATATATGTTATAGCTGCTACTAATAAGCCGTGGAAGTTTGATATAGGTTTTCTAAGGAGATTTCAAAAGAGAATATATATACCACCGCCAGATAAAGAAGCTAGAAAACAGCTTCTAGAGTACTATACAAAATTTATTAGACTTGCACCTAATGTGAATCTCGATGAAGTCGCTGAGAAAACAGAGGGTTATTCTGCTAGTGATATTAGAGATATTGTATTAGAAGCTTATTTAAGAACTATTAGAGAATTATTTAAATCAGGAAATATAAATGGAGAGCCAAGGCCTGTAGATATGAATGATTTTATTGCTGTAATAAGTAAGAGAAAGCCGAGTATATCTAAAGAATTAGTAAAGTTATATGAGCAGTGGGCTCAAAACTATGGAGCTACAGCATGATAATTATGACTATTTTAATTAATATCTATCTATTTTATTTCTGCTAACTCTAAGAGTTCTGGTACAAACTTTAGTATATCGTCTATGGTGACTATTCCTATGGCTTTACCAGCTTTATTCACTACAGGTATATGTCCATGACCTGTACCTATCATCATATTGACAACATCTTTTAACAATGTATCGGGTTCGACTACGGTTACAGGTTTAGATACAATCTCTATAATCTTTGTTGTTTTTATATCTAGTCCCTTAGCTAAGACTCTGATTACTATATCTTTTGCTGTGATTACTCCAAGAACTACATCATTTTCATCTGTAACGATAAGTGATGCTATGTTATGACGCTCCATTAGTTTTATAGCATCATATACTGTGGCAAGAGCTCTAATCTGGATTGGATTTGGTACCATTACATCAGAGGCTTTGAGCATTGGTATCCCCATTACTACTATCTCTTGTAACTAGTTTAATTACTTTACTTTTTCCTGGAATTTCCTTTATAATTTCATCTTTAATTATAGATGGGGATTCTATATTAATGTTCTTCTTTACATATTCTAGAAATGTATTAACAATTTTTTCTGGAGTTTCATCACCAGGGACTATAACCATGTAGGCTATAGACTTTCTCGATACTAGATTTTCAGACCCTAGAACTATCTTCACATTTTTATTTTCATCAATAGCTATACCTAGTGCTAATTTTAGTGAAACATTTTTAATATAATTCTTCTTTCCATAGACCATATATGAACCTTTAGGAAGATATTCTCCTGTTGGAGGTGAAAGAGAGATTTGAGATCCATATACCCAGAAAACATCTATGGCTAGTAAGCCGCTTTTCCATGCTTTGCTATAACAAGCAGCAATAGTTGCAGCCTCCATAAGAGTTTCTTCATCTACATCTCTTCCACCAGTTTTTATAATTACAGTACTAGCACCATGTATATCAGCATGTAGAACTATATCATTTGGCTCTAGAAATCTTCTAATTAATTGTATGTTTTGACTTGCATCCCTACCACCAATGACTAAAAAACCTGTAGGAGTGATTGTCCAATGGTATTTTTCGTACCATTCCTTTTTTAAACTTAATTTTACTTTAACTTTCTGTTTTTCTTCTAAAATTCTATTATTCATTTCATTGATTTTTTGCATAAGTTTTACTTTTTCCTCTAAGGCTCTTTCAATAGATTTCTCAATATCTGATATATTCTTCCTTAATTCATTATATTGATGTATAAGTGAATATCTTACATTCAAGTTTATAGAACATCCATTAATCGATACAGTGTAGCTTCCTGTTGAAGGCTGAAATTGAACTATATTTCCACATTTCCTTATATAATCCCAACCAATCTCTTTAACAATATTTGCAACACATTTATGAATTGCTTCAAGTTCGGTATAATGATTCTCGTAGCATTGTAACCTTAGTTTTAGATCTCCTAGGTTTTTCTCAAAATCGACAATTTTCTTATCAATATCTTCTATACTTTTCCTTAACTTCTCAACTTCCTTAACCATCTCATTAATTGTTCTTTTAGTTAACAATTCTTCAGTATACTGTAAAAAATAACGTTCTATAGCTTCATTAAATGATGATGTTATTACTACATTATAATTGGGAGTATTATAGAATGGTGGTATGAAAGGATAGAATCCTATTGCATTATTATCCTTGTAAACTATACATGGAGTAGGCTGATTTAATATTGTATTAATCCATTTGTTTATTGATGAAAAAAGACATTCAATTCCCACTCTATCTACAAGTTGTTTTTCTGTAATTGAACATTCAATTGCTGCAGAATTTACAATTTCTGCTGGAAGACCAAGTTCTTTTATTATTGTTCCTATGGATACATTCTTGATAAACTTATCTATTAAGTCTCGATCCAGAGGATATAGGGTTCGAGAAGGTGGAAACATATATTCCATTCCCAACTTTATACTCCTATCCTTCATCTCTTTGTATTCAGATGCTAGTAATATTCGCTTTGATTCATCTAGAATAGCTATAACACCTCTTGGTAAAAGCTCAACTACTATAGTCTTTGCACGAGAATTTCTGCAAAAAAGATGAATCAAAATAATCCTTTCATTATCATATTGCTCTATATCATCTATACGACAATCCTTTAGATTTTTTCTCCATAGAGAAGTCTTCGGATCCTCTTCAGACACAGGCTTTATGCTTGTTGATAAAAAATTAATCCTCTTACCAGGTTCTATAATAAGCCAGGAGTCTAGATTTTTAATAGAATTCTTAATTCTCATTATCAATGCCTTCTCTATGTAATAAACATTATCAATATAAGATCGCAAGATATTGTTTTTCTGCTCATTTAACCAAACTTTTATATCTATCCAGCTCATAGAATTTTTCTTAGTAGGTTCGTAAGATGTCGAGTTCATATATAAACACCCTCGATTTAAAAATAAAAATATTTATTGCTAGAGGGATCTATGGTATCATATGTGGATCACTACTTGTTTTTATTAATCACTATATAGCTCAAATTCTAAGTAAATTAATTGGTGAATATTACTTATATTTGCTTTGGTTACCCCTAATATTGTTATACCTTTTTAGTATACCTATAGCCATATTTCTAGGTGCTAAAACCAAATATGATAAATATTTAAGGGGATTTACAATATATTTTTCTTCAGCAATACTCATCCATATAATTATTAGTAGTTTGTAACATTCTTGATTCATAGGTAGTGGTATAACGGTATACTATATCTATATAGTTCTCAGGGAGTACAATATTATTATGTTCATCTAGTGGAAATGCATAGGGTAGCTCTATTTCAATTATTATTTCGTTTGATAATTTCTTTTCTATTTTTAATCCATAGACATATCTTATATCCTTAAGATCTAAGCCTCGTTCAATTTGTTTAAGAATATATGCTGTACCTGCTATTGTAAATTGGTATGGTCCTATGTTTCTCGATATAGCATTTCTAAGTCTACTTGTTATAAATTTCCATGTTCTTCCTTTAGGTGGGTGATCACCCATTATACCCCCAATGATTACATATTTTGCATTTGTTAGATCTTGTCTTTTTAATGGCTCAGAGGCTTTTGGATCAAGAACTATAACTTCTGGTAAATCCTTTAGATATTCTATTACTGATTGTGAAATAATCTGACCTAGTTTTGATAGAATTGCTTTATGGTTTTCCTTTTTAACATTTGTAAATATAAGTCTTTCTCTAAATAGATCTGATACATATTTATATTCTGTCAATAGCCATTGATTAAGACATGGTTCTAGATGTTCAATGACAACTTTAAAGCTCATTTGATTCTCACAACTTGTACCTTTTAACCTAAAACTTTATTAAAGTCTCTTTCTAGAAGCATAAATTTAGATAGGAATTAAAGGGTTCAAATCCTATGTCAACAAATCAGCAAAAACCTTCAATAACACCTATGAGAATATTAAGAGGCTCTATGAATAAATCAATATTGGTGAAGGTAAAGGAAGGTTCTGAGTATATAGGAAGACTTGTAATGACTGATGCTACAATGAATGTAGTACTAGAAGATGCAACAGAATTTAGTGATGGTGGTAAGGATGTTGTAGCTAAGTATGGAAGAATACTTATTAGAGGAAGCCAAATTCTATTTATATGTGTTGATTATACCGAAGCAAAATTGAGACAAGCTTCAGGTGTATAGAGTGAAAGCAAAGGGTAAGGGAAGGAACCTAAGAGTACCTTCATCATGTCCTATAAACTTTGACTTCTCAGTAAATAGGATAGAATGTAAAATATGTAGATACTTTGACATATGTCTAAAGATAAATAACAAGGCTATGAGCTTAGCAAAAGGTATTTCGCCTAAAAGATAACTTTCATATTGATTTAGTATAGAAATATAAGCAATAAAAATATATACAGGAGTAATGTGTATAGCCTAAAATAGATAAAGAGATTGAGGTGCAAAATGTGCGAAATATCATAGTAAATGAGTATCTGTGGAAGGGTATAGAAAATCTCAATGTTGAAATGGTTGAAAGGAAGGGATTGGGTCATCCAGATCATATAGCTGATGCAATAGCTGAACATGTTAGTAAAGAACTTAGTAAATATTACTTAAAGTATTTCGGAGTTATATTACATCATAATGTGGATAAGGTATTAGTAGTTGGTGGTCAATCCAAGCCACAATTTGGTGGGGGAGAGGTACTTCATCCTATATATATAATAGTTTCTGGTAGAGCTACAGCATATGTTAAAACCAGTGAGGGAATAGAATTCGTACCTATAGGTAGACTTGTTTTAAAAGCTTCAAAAGAATGGATAAAGAATAACTTTAGATATCTTGATCCAGAGCAGCATGTTATTATAGATTATAAGATTGGTCAAGGGAGTGTAGATCTAGTAGGAATATATGAGCTAGGTGTTAAAAAGATTCCTTTGGCTAATGATACTAGCTTTGGTATTGGATATGCACCTCTATCGACATTAGAGAATATTGTTCTCCAAACAGAGAAATTACTTAATTCAACAGAAATTAAACAAAAGATACCTGCCGTAGGTGAAGATGTAAAGGTTATGGGTCTTAGAATTGGAAAGAAGATAAAGCTTACTATAGCTATTGCAATGGTTTCAAGGCACATCTTAAATAAAGAGGAATATATATCAGTTAAGGAAGAAGTTAAAGATGTAATCCTTGATAGGATTTCAAAATATTCACTAGATTATGATATTGATGTCAATATAAATGTTGCTGATAAGCCTGAAGAAGGAATATTCTACTTAACTGTAACAGGTACATCAGCAGAACATGGAGATGATGGTGCCACTGGCAGGGGGAATAGAGTTAATGGACTTATAACACCTATGAGACCTATGAGTTTAGAGGCAGCAGCAGGAAAGAATCCTGTTAGTCATGTTGGTAAGATATACAATGTGGTTGCACGTATTATTGCAGAGAAATGCTATGCTGAAGTTAAGGGCATTAAGGAGATATATGTAGGTTTATTGAGCCAAATAGGTAGACCTATTGACGATCCATTGATAGTCGATGTAAAGGTTGTACCAGAAAAAGCTCTAACACTTGATATGGTTAATGAGATACAGAGTATTGCTGATGAAGTTATGTCAAAGATTACGAATATAACGGAAGATATATTAGAGGGAAAAGTCTCATTATATTAATGAGATCCATTTAAAAGCTGTTTTCTATACTCATCAATTATTTCTAATAACCTCTTACTATCTATATATCTTAGTTTTCTAAGTTTTTCTCTATATAGGTTAACTTCTTTCAATGCTTCACTTATCTTGGAGTCTAGATCCAGTTTAGAAGTAAATACTATACTGTTGATTTCGCTAATTTTATCTAGGTTACAGGCTGTAGGAATTTCATGCTCTAATAGGAAGCTTTTTAGGTTTTCCTCACATTTCTGTAAAATGATTATGCAGTTCAACTCTTTTACTAGCTTTAGAGCATCAGGTTCAATTATAGGTTCTTCTAGGAGTATAACCTTAGTTGCTCTTACTAAGTCTATGACGTCCATAATACCTGATACTGAGAGAATTCTTAGTTTTGGTATACCCACATATTCTGATAACACAAGCTTGTTTATCATAGTCTCAAGAAATTGAGTTCTTTTCTTATTTTCCTCTATTTCTTTTAATAGAGTATCAATAGTATTTTGGAGCTGTTTTATTCTTTCTCTCAACTTGTTTAACTCTATATCATCTATATTAATAGGCATACCTTTGAATTTACTCTCATATTCTAGTTTGCTCAACTTTTGCTCCAATTCATGGATTCTATTTCGAAGCACCTCTCTCTCCTTAAGTAATTCTTTAACTCTATTCTCTAAATTTCTTATCTTTCTATCCTTTTCTTCATCTTCAATAGCATTGACAATATAATTATACCGAGCTCTTTCTTCTCCATATCCATTTAACGTAGATTCAATATATGTTTCAATTACATGTTCTAGTATTTCATTGATAGTTTTCCCTTGGAGAAGTAGTAATTTCATTTCATCTATGTCTATATCTATGTCTAAATCCATAAGCTTTCTCTCAAGTTCTATAAATTTCTTTTCATATGTTTTATATGCCTTTAATGCAGCAGCTAAGGCATCTCTCTCATGTACTGTTTTTATATCAATATCTAATCTATTTTTAACTATCTCTACAAGTCTCTCCTTCTCCTCTATAGATAGTGAATGTGATGGAATATATAAAGGTACTCCAATTGTTGATGCAATTTTTTTAACGCTTTCTGGAGGAGGGTTCTTATCTGTAGCTATTAATGCTGGTATGCCTATATTATAAATGAGATTAATTATTTCCATTCTGTCTAGTTCTTTAGATGATGTTAGAAAAACGTTTTGTAGTGATAAATCAATTATTGCTATTCCTGTTTCCATTCCTGGATCTATTCCAACAATAATTGGTCTCTTACGAGAGTCTTTTTCATTAACAAATTCTATTGTTGTATATTCTGGCTTTATAATTATTCTTACATCATTACCTTCAAAGGGCTTTATAACTTTCCTTACAGTTTTATAATCGGAATATACAATAAATACCGCGCTATCCAATCCTCCGCTTCCTCGCCTAAAGACTAAATCATAGTTGAGAGAGGCCTTATCCAATAGATACTTTATCTCTCTAGTAGCTCTTAAAATAGCTGTTCTCATACCCCTAGCAAATCTATTGGCACTACTACCCCCAGATCCAACAGATCTTGCTTTAGAAATTATTATTTTAGTCTTTCTCTCCTTTCCTCTTATAATAGTTCCAATACCATTTAGTGCTAGTAATGCACATATATAGGCTGTTTGGAGAGGTCTAGGCTTTTTTGTTATATCTAAGCCTATTTTCAGTGCTTGATTAACCAAGCTCACAAAGTTTTTATCTTCAATCGTAACTTGATATATCTCAACATCTGCTGGAAACATCCCTAATATTCGAGCTATGCTTTTACTTGTTGGTGCAATTTCGTATATATTATCTAGACCTATTCTATTTACTTTGTATTCAAGAATTAACCTAATAATACTCTTTAGCGGAATCTCAGGTGCTTCATAAACTAATCCATTTTCATCAATTATAACTGCAGAGTAGTATGGAGGAGTGGTTCTAGATAGAGGACTTCCACGAACTATATCAATACCTAGTACACGCATGCTTTTAACCATTACTATAACATTCTACCTATAGATATCAAACACTAAGATTTCTCTAAGACATATTTAAGTGTTTGATCTAAATCAGCATTTAAATTAAACCTTTTGTTAAAGAACTTTATAATATTATGTAAATCCTTCTTAAGTATTTCTATTGCAAGTGGATTTACACTAGGAACATATTGGGGCCAGTCTATGATAATAGGTCTCTCAACATTTTTACTATAGTCTATCATAATATTATATGGGCTTAGATCTCCGTGAACAATATTACCATATTGAAATGCTTTTTTAATAGTGTCAATTATCTCATTAAAGCAATCTTTAGGACTTTCCAACGATTTTACTTCTATAAGTAAAGGACCCTCTATATACTCTATAACTATAGTATGATAGATTCCTCCATAAAGCTTCGGAATACCATTAATATTAAATCTATTTAAAGCTTCTAATGCTGCCCTTTCTCTATTTCCAGCTAATATACTTCTAAGAATCCATCGACTACCTTCAGCTTCCGAACCATAGTCTCTCACCCTAGCTATATTCCTAAAGCTACGTCTTCCAATTCTATAGAACTTGACTACAACATTAGAATCGTCTCCAGCAATCCCCCTATATACATCACTCTCCTTCCCTACACCAATTTTATCCCCTATAGCCTTAAGTATATCCTTAGAAGCGAGTTTCTTAAGAGCATAACAATCAAGTCCTAAAAATCTTAATCTATAACTATCACTTGAACTATGTTTTTCTATAAGCTTAAGCATTACCAATTTCTTTATTCTTGCCATAATTTCTTTCTGAGTATAATCCTTATTAAAATATTCAATTAGAGTTTGAAGCGGAATATATTCATACCTCTTAATCCTACGCACAAAGAACTCTAGTATCTTAAAATCATCATCAACGAGTTTTCTATATATCTCGCCAATTTTCACCATGTATAACACTATACAAAATCTATTATGTTTATCGCTTATTAAAATATCTATAATAAATCTTAATTAAATATTTTTGATCCGTGGCGGCCGCGATTCTCTTCATCCAGCATGCTGTCAAGAGCGCGGGACTCTTCATCCAACTTATCTAATAATCTTGTAGCTATTATACTTATTTATATTTCAATATGAACAATATGAATTACCATTTTATCTGATTGGTAATAAAATTTAAATATTTTATTAAAACTCTTGTTATATTTTGGTGAAACTTTTGAAGATTCTAAAGTTGCCCCCTAGGATAAAGGTGCTTGAGGCACTGGGTGCAGTTGCAGATGGTAGAATAAATATTCTTAGTGATAGAAGAGCTATAGTAAAATCTTCTGATGGAACGAGGAGTTATAATGTTTATATAGATTTACAAAATAATGAGGTTTTTAGTGATGATAATGGGACAAAATTTCGTGGATATATAGGTTATCCAATTATAGCATTTCTAATTGCTAAAGGTGTATTACCTTATGATGAGAAGCTTGCAAAGGCTTTATCCGGTATACCTTGGAGAGAGTTAAATGAGAGGTATAAGAATTATGCTGTTGTTGAAGAAATAGTTAAAGGCATTGTAAGAAAGCATGGAATAGAGGAATCCTATGTAGATAATTATATTTCGGTAGTACTAAGAAAATTATCGGAAAGAAAATTCTTTTTTAAGTTCACGGATATAGCTATGGTTTAACTGTGTAGTAGAGTCTTTTTCTATTCCTACCTTTGTTTTCAGCCTTTATAAATACTATTTCTCCAATTTCTTGAGTATTTCTTACATGGGGTCCTCCATCAGCTTGTATATCTACACCAGGAATTTCAACTATTCTAAGTTTTTCTACATTCGGGGGTAGACGTGAGGCGAGCTTGACTATGCCTGGAATCTTCATAGCCTCATCTCTTTCTAGCCAATAGATCTTGACCTCTAGATTCTTTTTTACAATCTCATTTGCTTTAGCTATAGCATCTTCAAATATTTTCCTGTCGAATACCTCTATACTATAGTCATCATAAGCATATTCAGGATATATATTACCTCCTGTTATCAAAGCATTATAATCTCTATACATTATTGCTGATAGTATGTGTGCTGCTGTATGTAATCTCATTAATCTATATCTTCTATCCCAATCCAATATTCCCATAACTTCATCACCTTCTTTAATGTCTATAGGTGAGGATTCCAATTCGTGTACTACATCTCCACTCTCTTTATCAATTCTAACTTGTACAACTCTATATTTTTTGTCCCCCTTTACTATGTATCCAGTATCACTTTCTAAGCCACCAGTCTTTGGATAAAAGGCTGTTCTATTTAGAACAATGATATTCTGGTTTATTTTTACTACTTTTGCATTGAATTCCCTTATATAACTATCTATCTGATAGAGGAGTTCTGTCATAAGGTTTTTCCCAGAACGGGATTTCCTCTACAATACTTTAAATATTTTAAATATTTAAAGTAATTTTACGTTTAAACTTTTTGAATAAATGTTGTGAGCCATAATTTCTATGGGGAAGGAAAATGGTTGAGGAAAATTTGAGAGAAGTTTTATCAGCAATTACATCACCAAGAAAAGGCGTTAAACCTTCTTTTGAATTATATCATGTCATTAAATTGTTTTTATTACTCGACTTAAAGGAACCTATAGGTAGAAATTTACTTTCTAAGGAATTGGGTTTAGGTATTACATCTATAAGAACATTAATAAAAAGGTTGAGGCAATACAGACTTATTGATGTTGATATTGTAGGAGGATGTTTTCTAACAGAAAAAGGAAGAGAAATTGTCTCAAAAATTAAGAAGAACATTAATAAAATTGCTGATGTATCAACAATTATTGATAATGATTTAAAGATATGTAATTACGCTTTTGCAGCTCTCCTAACAAAGTTTAGGCTTAGAGCAGAGAGTATAGGAATTGCAAATATTAGAGATATGGCAATTAGGAATGGTGCTAAAGCAGCTTTAGTTATCTTTATTAAGAATTCCAAGGCCTATTTACCACCAGATGAAAGTATTAATGAGGAACGCTATAAATCTTTGTATAGAATTAAAAATTTCCTAGATGCCAGCGAAGATGATGTAATAATAGTTACGTTTTCAGATGATAGAATTACTGCTGAGAAAGCCTTATATAATACTATAGTAGAACTTATTTCCTGATTAACTTATAGAAAATGAATAAATTATAGATTGATGTAGGTGTATATAAATGGAGCAAGAAGGTATAAAAACATCTAGAATACAAGGATTCTATAAGCTCTCCATAGATGAACGATTGAAAATAGTCAAAGAAATAGCAAATTTGACAGATGAAGAAGTTAATTTATTGAGAAATTTTGGGAATCTTGATCCAAAAATAGCTGATTCTATGATTGAAAATGTTATAGGTGCAATGTCTTATCCATTTGCTGTTGCAGTTAACTTTAAAATAAATGGAAAGGACTATCTAGTTCCAATGGTTATTGAGGAACCCAGTGTAGTAGCAGCAGCAAGTAATGCTGCTAGAATGCTACGTGAAGGTGAAGGTATAAGAGCATTAGCTGATAAACAGTATATGATTGGTCAAATCCATATACTAAACCCCAAATCTCCTTATACTGCTATAAATGAGATTCTACTTCATAAGGAGGAGATACTTGAAGCAGCTAATGCAACAAATAATACTCTTAGAAAACTTGGTGGTGGTGCTAAAGATATTGAGGTTAGAATTGTAGAGACTAGGAGGGGTATATCTATCATTGTTCATTTAATTGTCGACGTTCTTGATGCAATGGGCGCTAATACGGTGAATACTATGGCAGAAGCTGTCGCTCCAATGATAGAGAGAATAACTGGTGGAGAAGCTAGGCTAAAGATAGTTTCAAACTATGCTATATACAGGTTAGTAAGAGCATGGGTAAGGGTTTCACCAGATGCTATAGGCGGAAGAGATGTAGCGGAAAAAATAGTTGATGCAAGTGCCTTAGCAGAAGCAGATCCATTTAGAGCTGTAACACATAACAAAGGCATTATGAATGGTATTATAGCAGTTGCACTTGCAACGGCACAGGATCATAGAGCAATTGAGGCAGGAGCCCACGCATATGCCGCTCGTAGTGGTACATATAAACCCTTAAGTAGATGGGATATAGATAGTGATGGCTATCTCACAGGGTTTTTAGAAATACCACTACAGGTTGGAATAGTTGGAGGAGCAGTAAAGACTCACCCGATAGCTAGAATTGCTCTTAAAATACTAAATATTAAATCAGCTAAAGAGTTGGCAGAGGTTATGGCAGCAGTAGGTTTAGCTCAGAATTTTGCTGCTCTAAGGGCTTTAGTAACAGAAGGTATTCAGCGAGGCCATATGAAGTTGCATGCTAGAAATCTTGCTATTTTAGCAGGTGCAACAGGAGAGCTCGTAGAAATTGTTGCTGAGCAAATGATAAAGGAGGGTAAGATAAGCTTTGACTATGCAAAGGAGTTAGTAGAGAAGTATACTAGCCATGGTTAACAGCTCTATTTCCTTAAACATATTTTCTAAGAGGTTCTATAAATGGAGATAGTAGTAGATGCTATATATGATTATAGATATCTTCTTACACGGGGCTATCCCATAGAACATGCACTCAATATAGTTTCATTAAAATATTCTCTTGATAAAAAGCAAAAACTATTCCTATATCGTTGTGTACACTCTAAGCAGCATGCCTATGAAACCAAGTCAAAGATAGTTAGGGATTCCTCAGAGATTGAGGGAATAGTAATGGATTTTTATAATATATTGTTAACTAGTATTGAAGTATTTATGAAGAAAGAGGTTTTTCTCTGTGATGATTGTTTAATAAGAGATTTAAGGGGATCTAAAATTCACGCAGATGAAGTTCCATTTATATCAACAATATTTTCAAGAATAGCAAATGCTATAAAGTTAATAGGATTTAAAAAAGTAATAGTGGTTGCTGATAAAAATATTAGCTATAGCATGGAATATCTAAGACTATTCACTGAGATTATGAATAGCTATGGAATTAATTGTTATGGAATATTATCTAAGACTACAGATAAAGATGTGATAGCTATTTCATCAGAGAATAGAAATATAGCTGTTGCAACTACAGATATAGTGATAATCAGAAATGCTTTAAGAATATATCCATTAATTAACTGTATGATTTCAATATATAGAGATGAATATAGAATATTTGATGTATCTACAATACTAGGTGAAGACTGTTCTTCTTACATAGATAAGAAGTGTATAGATGCCATAGATAAGTAGTATAAATGATAATAGCAATGGAATGCTAAAAGATATTGTATAAAATTCTGAACAATTTTGAGGAATAGAACAACTGATGAATATTAGTGATGGTGGTATAATGAAAAAATATCCTGATTTTAGATGTTGTATCTCCCTCAATGCTCCAAAAATCATATATAGAGAGGTCAGAAATAGGATTAATATAAAAAGATATGTTCTTAATCCATAATGTCTAGGAATAATTTCAAAGATTATGAGCAGTATTAGTATTGAGTAGAACGAGTATATGAAGACATTATTCATAGTACTAGATACTTGATATACCATACTAATATCTATAAACATGGCAATAATGTATAAAGTTATAACAATTATAGAAGGTATTAAAGCAATCATTATTTTTATTATATCTATAATATTATGTGATTGTCTTAGCTCATTAGATAGCCCCACTTCACTATCTGTAGCATCCAATGATCATCACATTAATTATGACTCAAAATTTTATGGGCCCGCGGGGATTTGAACCCCGGACCACCCGGTTATGAGCCGGGCGCTCTACCTGGCTGAGCTACGGGCCCTTCACGTAGTATTTTATGGGTTAGGATTTTATATCTTACGCAAAATTATTTATATAATTAGGAATTGAATGTAATTATAATAATTTAGCGCTAAAAATTGGTGATTTAAATCAATGAGTAATATATTTGATACTCTCTATAGCTCGTTATTTACCTCTATAAGTTATTTTCTTTTAGCATATTTACTAGATTTCTTTGTACCTTCAATACCAAACATTATATGGGCTATATAGCTATTCCATGATTTAAATACCCTTCCACATCTTTTACATATATATACCATGAATCCCTTACTATAGGAGATATATTTAAATGGTTCTGAACCATTATTTATATTACACAAATATTTATAACTATTCTGGGAATATGTATTAGATGTGAGACATAATGTGGAAGCTCTATTTGTATGAAGAGATTGAACCAAGTGAGAATTCTATAGCTATAGTAGGATTTCCTGGTATGGGGTTAGTTGGAAAGACATCAGTGGATTATATTATAAAGTCGTTGAATTCTCGTCATGTTGCAAGTATTTATGGTACTAGATTTCCTGCCCATCTCTTGATTAAACATGGTGGTATTGGTGATATGTATAAGGTTGATCTATTCTATGCAAAGAAGAATGGCTTAGGAATATACATTGTTACAGGTGATACTCAACCACCTAGTGATTCTGATCAACATAGTTTAGCTAGATTCATTGTTTCTAGGCTAAAGAGATTTGGGGTTAAGGAGGTTATAGCTGCAGCTGCATATGTTTCAGATGCTATTGTACCTACAAGAAAGATTTATGTTGTTGGTAACAACAGCAAGGAGATACAGAAATATGTTTTAAGAGGTGCTGAAACATTGAATGAGGGAGTGATAAGCGGTATAAATGGTATTATTGTCGGATGGGCAACACTATATAAGATTAATAGTGTATGTCTTCTTGGTGAAACATGGAGAAGCATAGTAGAGCTAAACTATATAGATTATAAAGCTGCAAGTCTTATAGTAAATATCATTAATGATGTCTGGAATCTGAATATAGATTTAAGAGACCTTATTGAAAAGGGCGATATGGTTGAAAAAGAGGTTATCAACATAGTTGAAAGATATGCACAACAAAGACAAGGAAGAGAAGGGTCAGAAAGAATGCCATATTATATCACTTAACATTGTAAAACAATTTCATTATATGTGATGGAAGGTTTATTATCTATGTAGATTAGATGAGATTTTCTTAAGCATATCTTTATACATAGCTATACTTTTTGTTTGTAGAGGGTCAATACCTCTTATATTTGCTAGCTTAATGCTAGTTAATCCTACTACTAATGAGCCATATAGATATCTTTCAAGGAGACTACCTCTAAGCTGTAGTCTATATGTTTCAACACCATTTTCTTTAAGGTAATTCTCATAGAATTCTAGTAATTCATTTTCATAATCGATATCTGAATTGATGATAAGCGTCTTATCTTTTATCTGTGTACCCTCCCATCCAACAATATCATTATGGAAGAGCTCAGGTGCTATTTCTACTCTTGCAAGCATTTTTGCATTTTCATTAAGCTCATTCTTTGTTCTAATAGCTAGTGCCTGATATCGTGTTGTAGCCACAATTGTAGGTATTTTAGAGTTCTTGAGAAATTCAAAAAGTTTATCACTATCTCTCTGAGCTTCATCAATATTGTTAAGAATGTTTAATGCCTTAACGATATCCCCTTCCTCAAGTAGCTGAATACCACATGATGATAGAAGCTTGAGAGAGGCTGTGAGCATCATTGGAAAAGCTGCTCTAGGCGCTAATCCCCCCACAACTGTTATATATGGCAATGAATTATCTTTAGCTATTTTTAGAAGCTCTCCTCCTGATGCAACAACACCTACTTTATCTGTTTTAGTTAGAGCTATTCTAGTTGCATTAATAGTTTCTAGGGTATTACCAGAATAGCTTATTGATAAAACAAAGGTTTTTTCATCAATAATATTCTCTGGGATATAGAAATCCTTAACCACATTAACGCTAACCATCTGGTTATCAATAGATAGAGCTGATAGTACATCTCCAACAATACCACTACCACCCATACCCAATACAACAACCTTCTTAATATCTGTATATCTCTTTATATTAATAACCTCTTTCTTAAGCATCTCTATACTATATTCATACCACCTTAGATACATATCCAACATACTCATATCCCTTATCCTATGACAATCTCAATGATCTGGTATAAAAGTTTTTACTAAGATATAAAAACCCTAAAACTAGCTCCTAATACTACTGTCTTAGAAATATTGATTAGCGGGGTCTCTAATATGCCCATATTCGTATCAGACGAAAAAGAGTTTTTAGATGTAGCAAAGCGGGCTATTGAATGTAGAGTTAAAAAGAATGAAAAAGAAGGTATAGCTAAGGTAAAGGCCAGAACAAAGAGATATCTATACACATTCGTAATAGGTTTAGACAAATTGAATGACTTTCTAAATAAATTAAAAAATGTGTGTAGCAATATTAAAGAGATAGAGTGATGTATCTATTAACCCCAGCTGATACTGTGATGATGGCTGGCGCGACTGAATACAAAATATTTTTATCTTAAGATGAGTTCCTATCTATATAGAACCTCATATATAATTTATTATATAGCTTAGAGTTACTAATATGTCTTTGTATATCTGTAGCATACTAGTTAGCTTGCAACAGAATCTTATGTATATAGCAAGAAAATGTAGCATATAAGCTTAAAAGGTAATAATATCAACATATAGGTAGTGGTATAAGTGAACACGTATGGTTGTGATTAAAGAAGACATTATGGCTGCAATGTTATCAACAGCTTATACCATTCCCTCGCTTCTTGATCTCCATAAAAAGTTACCTCTGTTAGATCTAAGTTATGTAGAAAAATTTACTGGGATGTATGTGGATGAAGTACATAGTATTTTAAAAGAAATGAATATTAAGCCATTACCAATGAGATATCTTAAAGAAGATATTTATACCTTATGTAGTGATATCCTTATCCATATTGGTCGATTTAGTGGAGGTTTAATACCTTCAGAGATACTATTATCTCAAGAGAGAGGCTGTAAAAAGATTCTTATGCTACATAGCCATCCAGTTCCTCTACCACTGCCAACAATTGAGGATCTCATATCATCGAGTCAACTTGGCTATAGCATTGAGTGTGTTATAAGTAGAACTGATTATGGATTTGCAGAAATGTTATGTATTGAACCTAGAAACTCGTGGAACGATGTTATAAAGAATATGGAGAGTCATATTATGGAATTCTATAGCATTTTTAAGAAATATGTAGTACTAGAAGAAAAACAAGATATGCTCTTTGTACCTTTTCCAAATAGATATGAGATTAAATCAGCTATTGATCTAATAAACAGTATAGTTGATAGTAAGGCTGAGATTATATATGCAGGATTTAACATGATAGATAAAACCTATATCTCCTATACCCTCTCATAATAGTATATAGTCATAGTTTTCTACAGATACATTCCTGAGTAGATGTAGAGAATTGATGAATAGATCAAAATTCTTGTTCTTCAGCCTATAGAGGATTAGTATGCTATAAGAGATTGATATAATGCTATAAGTGACTCTATTGTGTGCAACAATACTTCGTAAACCTTACCCATTGAAAAATCAAATATGTATACCGCATGTATGTGCTGCATCTTTAGTAATTCATCAGCATCTTCTTCAATAGAGTAGTACTTTCTTGCTATAGCTAATAATTCCTGTATCCGCTTCTTAGATCTATAATGACTAGGTCTAATAAGTTCTATAGGAATTAAAGGTATTATGCCATACGGATATGCAAATGCTGCAGCCTTTATACCTGCTTTAGCTATTTGATACAACTTTTTTATATGTCTAGCTATTATGAATTCAGTCCAATTGCCTAAATATTCCATGGGAATGGTATAGAATTCTATCTCTATACATATATCATGATTTCTGTGTCTAAGATATACATCACATTTGACATTATTGATTGTTTCTTCAATCAATATATATTCATATCCTCTATTTCTAAAATAGGAATATAGAAGAATTTCAGCTAAGACATGGTTAAGAGGTATGTTTTTATCTTTCATAAGTCTAATTATCTTAATTATAGTGGGATCATGTAATGATATGTTGATCTTTGTGATAAATTCAGATATCTGTGTCAGTATATCCATATCGACAAACCTTTAAAGTAGCTCTAGAGTTAGAGGTATTAAAATTGTATAGTGTGAATCTATATGGATATACTAATGGTGTATTCAGTTAATGATGTTGCTGGTGCGGGAATGGCTAAAAGACTTAGAGAGTATTTTAATTGTAGACCTCTTTCTAGTAGTCCTATCTCATTCAATGATATTAAACCTATAGAGATATTCTCATGTTCTGATTACGATACATTGTTACTGGGATTCAATGAGGATACCATCTACTTTGATTTTCTTTCAAGTATCACTAAATCTAAATCTATTATTGTATTATCAAAACATAGTTCTCAATCAGGTTTACCATCTCTAACTACACATCCCACTGGAAATCCTTGGGGTAGAAATGATTTTGGTGGAAGACCATGGGAGTTATCATTATCTAATCCAATATTTATGTGGCTATTCCTTAAAAATATAAAGAAGTTTAGTGATATATTACCACGATTTGAAATAAGTTATGAAGTTACACACCACGGCCCTACATCAATAAGAGTACCGCTAAGTTTTGTAGAGATAGGTAGTACTGAAAGTGAATGGAAAAATGAAATTGTTCAAGATATAATGGCTAGGGGTATAATGAAGACTATTGAGGATATGACTAATATTAATGATAAGCCATGCATAGCGACAGTAGGGTTTGGAGGCCCTCATTATGCCCCCATATTTACAAAACGTGCATTTGAATATTCTGAGTGCTATGGCCATATGATACCTAACTACGTAATAAGAGAGTTGAGCGATATGGAGATTAAAAAGGTTGTAGAGTTAGCTTTATCATATACACCATATGTTGATAGAATAGTGATTGAGAAGATTAGAAGTGATGCTAAGAGAATTATAACTGAGGTTGCTAGATCTAGAGGAATTGAGGTAGTAAAAATATAGTTTACTTTATCAGGATTGTCTGACCATTTGCTGGAGCTTCAAACTCTATCCCAAGTTCATCCTTTATACGATATCCAAGAGTATAGATAGAATCATCGTTTCCATGTACCAATAAAACCTTCTCAACATTCTTTATGCTTTTTACAACATTAAACAATCCTGTTGATCCTGCATGGCTAGAGAAATCAAACCAATACAGCTTTGCTCTTATTCTAGATCCCCCTTCTTCAATTACGCCATTTGTTAACAATTTTCTTCCAGGTGTAGAAGGTGCTTGATAGCTTACAAGGATTATTGCATTTCTAGGGTTATCACCAAGTCTTCTAATGTAATATAGTGCTGGTCCTCCCTTTAACATACCTGCAGGTGCTACTATTATATTTCCACCCTCTTTACATATCTTCTTCCTCAATGTGGTTTTATCGACAGCTATAAACCTTTCATAGACTTTGAGAAGAAGGTCATATCTATTAATATATTCTCTATGTTCTAGAAGTATATTGAGAATTTCTTTTGCCATACCATCGTAATACACATTTGCATTAGGCAATCTCTCTATTAATAGAGTCAATATCTCTTGAGCTCTCCCAAGTGAGAATGCTGGTACTAAAACATTTCCACCATCTTCAATAACACTTTTTACAGTATCTATGAACAATTCCTCAACTCTACTTCTTTCTGGATGGTCATAAAGTCCATATGTAGATTCTATTATTAATATATCTGCATCTATATTCTGAGGCTTTAAACCTTTGATAAGCCTTGTATCTATCGTATTTATATCACCTGTGTAGAGTATTGATTTCTCGCCCATGGTTATCTTAAACATTATGCTTCCAGGTATATGTCCAGCATTTATTGACTCTATTCTTATGTTGTCAATTTCCAATGTCTCTCCTATCTCTATAGGTTTAACATTTTCTAACATTGCTATAAGTTCTGGATATTCATAGGGTAGAAAATATCCAGAAATCTTTATCATATCTTCTATCATTAGTTTACTTAACTTAGCTGTAAGTCTAGACATTATCAATAGTGGTCTCGCTGAAATGTATAGAAATGGTACAGCTCCTACATGATCTAGATGTGCATGTGTTACTAAAACTGCTTTTAGTTTCGATGGAGATACTGCTAATGGAAACAAGGGTCTATCTTCTTCATCGAAGGAGACTCCATAGTCTAGTAGAACTGCTGATTCATCTTTAAGATTCTTAACATGTATAGCAGCTCTACCAACCTCTCTACCAGCACCAAGGACTGTAATCTCTATTGGCATGGATATTCACATCCATTTATATACTCCATTTTCTACATAGCTATACCTAGAGCATCTCACTCTAATATTTTATCTTGGTGAAAAATATATGTTACCTATAAATCCTCGTGAACTTCAAAAACAATTAAAACAGCTAAAGAGGATGGGGGTTAAAATAGAATCTATTGAAAATGTAGAGAGAGTTTCTATAGAAATGAAGGATAAGATCTTAGTGCTAAATGAGCCAGAGGTTATAGTGTTTGAAATGGGCAATCAAAAGATATTCTATGTAACCTCTCAAGATATACATGAAGAGGCGAAAACTCAAGAAATTGTTAGTAAGCCTAGTGAGAAAATTGAGGTAGGCATAAAAGATGAGGATGTAAGTTTCATTGCTGAATATGCTGGTGTTAGTATGGATGAAGCTAGAGAGGCATTAATAGAGGCTCAAGGTGATATAGCTAGAGCTATAGAGCTTATACAGCAGAGGCGGAGGACTAGTGAGTAGTATCTTTATCAATGATTAAGAATTCCTTAATACATGGACAAACCTCTCTTAGAACCCCTAGTATATAGTTATCATCAACAATACTATAATATCCATTTAGAAACTCCTTACCCAATCGATAAATTTCGCTAATCTCACATCTCATTCTTGGTTCAGGTCTATTTTTGGAGTATTCTAGGAGTAGTCTATAGAGTGCTATAACTATGTATCTAAGGAAGTAGTATCTCCTTCTATCTCTATAGCTATTATCGTTTAGTAGCTTGATGCATAGTGCTGTATAGAGCTTTAATCTATATAGAATATTTCTAATAATATCTTCACCCATCTCTTTTCTCCTCACGCAATGAATATCACTTTCAATTATAGGTAAGCTTAGCTCTCAAGGTACTATGTATCAATATCAGTTTATAATCTTTTGCTAAGAATGATTCAAATAGGGATTAGAATATGGATTTAAGGCATAGGCTTATTTTCACCATAGAGAAATATCTACCGTTGTGGTTTGCTATAGTATTGCCATGGATCTTAAGTGTAATATTCATAGCCATATATACAGCCCCACCTCAAGAAATAGAAGAACAAATTTTGAATACTGTTAATGAATTGAATACTATTCTAGCTAATAAGAGCTTCCATGAGTTAATACTAACTATATTTCTCAACAATGCTTCTATAAATTCAATGCTTCTCATACCATTCCTCAATATAGTAATAGCAATTGGGATGACGCTATAGACTGCATGGGTATTAAGGATGTATCTAGTTATTAATAATATCGATCTCTATACCTCATATACCCTACTCCTTATGCCGCATACATATATAGAGTTTCTAGCCTATACAATAACCCTTACAACATCTCTGAGAATAATGTTTAATCTCTTTAGGAGGAAAACAGAGAAAGCAGATATTCTAATAGATGTTATAATAGTCTTACTATCTTATCTATTGCTATTTATATCATCGGTTATAGAGAGTATGGGTATCTAATACCTTGATATATGGAAAATATTATTGGGATCAGACATCCGATTATAGATCATCAATCACCCTGCCAGCTCCTCATCATAATTCTTTCTAGAGCTCAAGCTCAGAGAGAGGATACGTTCATCATTCTTCAGAACCCCTTCCCCAACATCATAGCAGAGATAACATAGTGTTTCTAGCTCTCTGCTACTATGTATTTAGAGATTTTTGAATTAATATGCTCTTCAATTATCTTTAACAGTTTTTCTCTCAATTCCTCGGGCCTCATATGCATCACTATAAGATCATTTATTTTATTTGCTAACTCATTTTCATTAAGTACATCAGTAAGCCACTTCTGTAGATATCCATTGTAAACACTGTAGACAAGTGATGTAGAATCAACAATATCATACTTTAAGATTGCCCATAACTGAATTACATTTCTTATAGCTAAGAATTTTGGTTTATCACTAGTTACATAGAATACAAAATTCTTAGCCTCTTCACAACTCCTAAAGAGTTTCTGTAGTATGTCTTCAATATATATGTACATATTATCCTTCTTAATAACTATCCCTAACATACGTAGATTATCGAGATACTTTCGCGCTGTACTTATCGATATATCAAGTCTCTTGGAAATATCTTCAGGGGTAGCATAACCTATCCTTACAAGCTCCAAAACACGTTCAAGATATTTAGGCAAATAGTATATAACCATTGCAATTCCCTGTTATCCTCTTGTGTAAAGAGAGAATATTAATTATTCTCCTTATATAGTGTAACACTCTTTCTCTATAAGTAGAGTATTATGTGTTGTAATAAGCTTATATATTCTCACCAGAATAATATCTCTGTGCCCCGGTTGCCCGTGTAAAAGGACCCCGTGTCCCGGGGCTA
The DNA here is from genome assembly GCA_000145985.1 of Ignisphaera aggregans DSM 17230. Lineage (NCBI taxonomy): Archaea > Thermoproteati > Thermoproteota > Thermoprotei > Desulfurococcales > Desulfurococcaceae > Ignisphaera > Ignisphaera aggregans. The sequence goes on from CP002098.1 coordinate 1,436,812, forward strand.
TATGTGCACGGAGCGGGTCACCCCCGGCATCCCTATAATTTTATCTATCTACTATCTACAGATAAGAACTGTATCACCAGGTTCAGCACATAAGAGATGTTTAGCAGAACCCTTATTAACAGCTAGTTCAGCAAGCCAAAAACTATTCTCATATAGAACCAGTGTCCCCTCTGGATAAACTGAAAATACCTCACCAATGACAGCATTATGCGATCTACATTTTGAGTATATAGTTACAGTATAGTTAAGACCTACTTCCAACATATCTAATATATCTTTAACACTAGACGATAAAACAATATTTCCAAATTTATCTATTGTAAGAATCTTTAGCTCAATACAATTCTCTTTAATCTTCCTAATATACCTTCCTCTCTCTAGCCTTACCAAAGTATTCTGATCAATTTCTCTACCTATCAACTCTATAGGAATACCACATGCAATATGTGCTGCTATAGGAGCAAATATGTCCCTTCCATGGAAAGAACGAGAAACAGGAACTCTAAACAATTTCTGATTTTCAATTAGAAAAACTTTCTTTATACCATCATCCTCTGCAGCCATAGTCATCAACCCGTTATCAGGTCCTATAAATATGTAGTTATTTGTCAAAATAGCTATAGGTCTTCTAGAACTTCCGACACCAGGATCAACAACACATACAAAGATAGCTCCCCTGGGGAAATATTTATATGAAACATAGAGGACAAAAGCACCATGCTCTATATCAAAACTACGAACACTATGAGTCAAGTCAATAACTTTAACCTTTGGACAAATACTCAATATAACACCTTTCATCATACCTACATATGGATCTTCTATACCAAAATCAGTTAGGAGCACTATAACATCTGAGGTAAAATTCATTATACTCTCCCAACACATTAAATATGCTTTAGCTGTACATAGAGATTATATAGCTAGGGAGAAAAGCATATATGTCAATAAATCCATCTTGAGAAAAGTATAGCCCCCTCTAGGGGTATAAATAGTATATGTCTAGTATATGATAACCATACCAGCGGATAAGGACCCCAAGGGCTTTAACACCCTTGAGGCCCCTCCACCAGTATGGTTATCATATACTAGACATATACTATTTATACCCCTAGAGGGTTTGGCCCAAACTATATATTTCTGTCCTGTATTAGATTAAGGTTATGTTGCTTAAGTTATGGTGGAAGTATGTAGTAATACCTACATCATGTTTGTCTATGGTTCAATGTTAGTACTACTTAGTATCAGTTTTTAAATATGTTTAAATATTCGATAATAGGTTAACCATGTGATATTTTAGGCTCTATTTTCTATGGGTTTTAGGTGTAGGTATCTTGTGATTAAAGAGAATCAATTATTATCATTATTTGTTAGGAAGATGAAAATGTTGGGGCTGGATGTATTTACTAATGTTTATCTTCATAATACTGAAATTGATGCTGTTGTATTTGAGTATATAGATAGTAGGAGACCCTATGTTCATCTATTTGAAGTCAAAGCTAGAGCAAAATTAAAGGTTATTGACCAAATAGAGAGGAGGAGAACATTAGCAGACTATCTTTATGTAGTTATTCCATACAATATATATCCTTGGATTATTAGGAGAGTTAGAGATGATATTGGCATTGTAATATATATTAACGGTGAGTTCTATTTATTTAGAAAACCTAGATATATTGGAAATGGAGATAAATTTTTAAGTATTGCTAGAATAGATAAGATAAAAAATAGTGATGTGATTATAGCGCTGAGCTATGATGATAGCGAATTGCGCTGATATCTTCTAATGTTTATTGGCTATAACCCAGCAACTCTCTTTAGAAATGCTCTAGCTCTCTCTGCTTCCTGCTCTGGTATCTCTTTATAGCAGAACCACCAGTCATAGCATTTGTACTGCTTTAACCTCTCTGCAGCATCAATAACATTACTCGCTGGAGGAACTATAGCGTTCTGCCCTATCAATTCATTATTTGGCCAGTTAGCTGGAAGAGCAACTTTATACTGTGTATTTACTTGAAGAGCTTTTAATAGTCTTAGAATCTCATCAATATTTCTTCCAACTTCTTGTGGATAATAGAGTATAGCCCTTATAATACCATCTGGATCAACTATGAATACAGCTCTAACAGTATGGCTTGCACTCTGTGCATGTAGGAAGCCAAGTTTTCTTGCTACATCACCTGTAGGATCTGCAATTATTGGGAATGGTATTTCGATGCCAAGTTTCTCCTTTATCCATTCAATCCATTTTATATGGCTATATACACTATCAACGCTATGACCAAGTAGCTCTGTATTTAGTTCCTTGAAATCATTGTATCTCTTTGCAAAGGCATAGAACTCTGTTGTACAAACAGGGGTAAAGTCTGCTGGATGGCTAAATAGCACTAGCCATTTGCCCTTATAGTCATCCGGTAATTTTTTAACTCCATGTGTTGTTACTACAGTCATTTCTGGAAATTTTTCTCCAATTAAAGGTATCTGTCCAACCATTTTGTATCCCAGACTAGTATATCTTGCTATAACATTTAAAAATTTTTCTAATGTAAATTTAGCACTTCTAAACTACTGATTTCAATAGATTAAGTTTCATAATACGAACTCCTTATTTATATTAAAACCCTTCTTCAATAGCTTCATGGAGCATTTCCTACAGAATTTAGCACTTTTTCTATCAACATCAAAAACACTATTACTAAAATTCATAACACAGTGGGGATATGGACAATGATCTAGACCTAGGATATGTCCTAGTTCATGTAGAGATTCCTTCTTTAATCTCTCTATAAAGACTTTAGCCGTAGCATCAAGTCTTAGCCTTGGCAGAAAAACACCTGCAACTCTAATCGACGGGATTGCTAATCCAAATACAAAGTTCAGACCAGGTACATATGCATCAACATCTGCTAACACCAATGCAAAAGAATCTTTCTTTTTATGTCTATAAACAATGTATAGAACACCTTCAGCTAGATATTGATTACGAACATCATCAAAAATCTCCATAGGGATATCTAGATATTGATCTCTTATATCAATATTAAAGCCAAAAGCATCCCCTATAGTTTTTGCTACTATTAACAACACATCATTTTCAACATTCCTTGTTCTAAATATTTCAAGGAGATAGCTCTTATATAACTGCATTTAAGGTTCCTTCAGCTATTCTAGTATCCATAGATTTACTCTCTATAGATTTTAATATTAATTTATAGCAATGATTAATCTAAATGGAGCTAATGAGTATAGATACAAATATGGTTATTTCATAATAAATCTTATGGTCCAAATACAGTTTAAATCATTGGTATTAAATATACAGCTAAAATAATACTCATAACCTCACATTCAATCTATTATTAAATTGAATTTGCATACATTTTATATCATTGCTATTTATAATGTTGATATATTTAACATGGAGAACTCTACAACTATTTAAAAATAATAAATCATAAGATAGTTAAAGATCTCTAATCCTTACTAAATAATAAAGCTGAGAATAATTATACTATTCTTCTCTTATATGATACAACATAATATGAATACTTCTGTTCAATCCTTCTTGAAATCTCTGTAAGAATTATTGAAATAACTATGTATATGATGGCAATTAATGTATATATCTCTATATAGCGAAAGGTTCTACTACCTATATACATACTAATATACATTAGTTCAGGTACTGTAATGAAATATGCTATTGAGGAGTACTTAAAGAGATAGACAGCTTCATTAGTAAGTGCTGGAATTGCTATTCTTATACACTGAGGAATAACTATACTTAGTATTGTTTGTGTTTTAGTTAGTCCAAGAGAATATGAAGCTTCAATCTGAGATGATGGTATAGAGCTAATGGACACTCTTAAGTATTCTGATTGGTATGCTGCAGAATTAAGACTTATGGCTATTAGAGCAGAAAGTAATGGAGATAGCTTAATACCTAGGTATGGAAGAGCATAGTACACAAAGAATAGCTGAACCATCATTGGCGTTCCACGAATAAGTTCTACAAATGTTGTAAATATCATTCCTATAAATTTTGGGCCAAAAACACGTGTAATAGCTATGATAAGACCTAGAAGAAATCCTAAGATAAATGATGATAATGTTATAAAGAATGTCATAGCTAAACCAGCTATGATCATATTCCCATAGTTTTCAACAATAAGCAAAATATTATTTAATATCATTATGTACACCTGCTACTGCAATCCTGGGTCATATTTTATAAACATATAGAAGTTTTTCCATGAATTTTTTAACTCTTTCATTCTTTGGATTAAATATAATACTCCTAGGATCTCCTCTCTCAATTATAACACCATTATCCATAAACATAATCTCATCAGCTACTTTTATCGCAAAACCTATTTCATGAGTTACAACAATCATTGTCATTCCTTTTCGTGATAGATTCTCCATAACATTTAGAACTTCTGAGACTAGTTCAGGATCTAAAGCAGATGTAGGCTCATCAAATAATATAATTTTGGGCTCCATTGCAATAGCTCTTGCAATAGCAACTCTTTGTTGTTGTCCACCTGATAGTTGTGAGGGATATTTATGCCATAGATCCTCTGTAATTCCTACAGATAGAAGTGCTTCTTTAGCAATATTATAAGCCTCACTCCTACTCTTCCTTTTAACCTTTATAAGTCCAAGAGCTACATTATCAAGTGCTGTAAGATGATTAAACAAATTAAAATGTTGAAAAACAAATCCTATTCTACTTCTAATCTCTGAGATATTAGATTTCAACTTAGTTATATCAATACCATCAAATACTATGCTACCTCTATCAGGTTTTATCAAAAGATTTATACATCTTAGTAAAGTGGATTTGCCAGAACCAGAAGGACCTATAATAACTTTTGTTTCACCTTCTCTTACATTAAATGATATGCCTTTTAAAACAATGTGATTTCCATATGATTTCCATAGATCTTCTACTATTAGAATTTCATTACTCTTCATTCCCCATCCCTAAATAAACCCCATTAGTGATAACTTTTTGTGAAGATGATTTGAGAGCTGTGATAATGGATAGCATATTAGAAAGTATATTATTGATACAAATACTAATGGTGTTAGATAATCCATTGTAGCATTGGCAACATGTATAGCTTGTGTAAAGATCTCTGTAACACCTATGGCATAGGCCATAGAAGAGTCTTTAAGAACTATTGAGAATTCATTTATCCACGCAGGCAAAGCAATTCTAAATGCTTGTGGAATTACTATATATCTAAAGGCATTCCATGTACTTAAACCTATAGAATATGCTGCTTCAAGTTGTCTCTCACTCACAGTTATTATTATCCCTCTAAATAGCTGTGCTTGATAAGCAGAATCTATTATCCCTATTCCTAGTATAGCTGAGACTATTGGTGAAAATCTTATACCTAGTTGTGGCAATCCATAGAATATTATGAATAACATTAAAACAAGTGGAATACCTCGAATAATCCTTAACATCCAGTCGATAATCAATGAAATTATATTAGGTCCATAGATCTCTATAAACGAGAAGATAAGTCCTAGAACTGTAGCTAGAATAAATCCAGTAATAGATAGTATCAACGTATTTACGATTCCAGACATAATAACATATACATATGGTAAAAATGTATTCATTGTTACACTTAACCCATTATCCAAGATACTTTCTTAATATCTGTTGCCATTCATCAGAGTTAAGAAATTCATCTAAAGCTTTATTAAGTTTATTTAGCAATTCAGTATTATCCTTTCTAACAGCAAGACCATAACTTTCATTAGTAGTAATAATGTTTGAGATCTTCACGTTGTATTGCTTAACAAACATATTTGCAACTGGCGAATCAACGACAACAGCATCAAGTCTTCCTGCAAGTAAATCCTGTATAGCTAAAACATAGCTCTGATAACTCACCATATTAATGTTTTTACCTGTACTACTTACGAATTCGCTAATCATCTGTTCAGCTGTAGTACCACTTTGAACCCCTACCCTAAGATTTACTAAATCATTAAGTGACTGGGGATTGATATTAGCATCTTTTCTGATAACGATTGCTTGATCAGCAGACCAGTAAGGTTTTGTAAATGCAACAACCTTAGCTCTTTCCTCAGTTATAGTCATTCCAGAAGCTATAACATCAATCTGGTTATTAATTAATGCAGGTATTAGACCATTGAAATCTATTGATACTATCTCCATATCACATCCAATTTTATTTGATAGTATTTTCATCATATCTATATCTATACCTACAATATTTCCCTTATCATCTATATATTCAAAGGGTGGAAAATCAGGAGAGGTTCCAACTCTAATCTTACACTTTGATTCTCTATGAAAGATATTCACCATATATGGATATAGTACTCCAATAGCTAGTGCTATAACTAGTATCGCTACAATTACTATAATTAGAGTCTTAGTAGGGATCATATATACAACCTTTGATTAACTACAAAAAGGTATAACATTATTAAAAATCTTATGTGCCAAATGTAAAAAGAGAAATACACTCTGTTTTATTTGTTACATAAGAACTAATGGATGTTATATAATTGCTATATTTTAGCTAAGATATAAAAATAGCACCTGTATATGCAGATGTCACTTGTTTTGAGTATCTCAATAAATAGCCCTTCAAATCCTTTCTTGGCAGACTCCATTTCTTCAATCTTTCCTCTATTATTTCTTGTTCTACCAACAGATCTATTCTCTTTGACCTAAGATCAATTCTAATTCTATCACCATCTTCAACCACTGCTATAGGACCTCCCTCTGCAGCTTCAGGTGATACATGACCTATACATAAACCTCTTGTTGCACCTGAAAATCTTCCATCTGTAATTAGAGCAACATCTCTATCCAAACCCATTCCAGCTAGTACAGCTGTTGCTGTAAGCATTTCCCTCATACCTGGTCCACCTTTTGGCCCTTCATATCTTATTATAACAGCATCTCCTTTCTCAATCTTTCCATTCATAATAGCTTTAACAGCCTCCTCCTCAGAATTAAATACCCTAGCTACACCTTCGAAGAAGTATAAATCTTCTGAAAGTGCTGAAATCTTTATTACAGCTCCCTTAGGAGCTAAACTACCCTTTAAAATCATTATACCTCCTCTACTAAGCCAGGGCTCCTCAATAGGTCTTATCACATCCCTCCTAAATACTGTAGCACTTTCTATCAATTCACCTACAGTCTTTAGCGATACAGTAATTCTATCTCTATGTATAAGATTCCTCTTAGACAATTCCTTCATTATAGCCAATACCCCTCCTGCCTCATGAAGATCTTGAACATGATATGGACCGGCAGGACTAAGTTTAGCAAGCGTTGGAGTTTTTTCACTTATCTCATCAAAATCATCTAAAGTGAGATTTACTCCAGCCTCATGGGCTATAGCCATTAGATGTAGAATTGTATTTGTTGATCCACCTAAAGCCATATCTACAGCTATTGCATCGAGAAAAGCCTCTCTATTCATTATATCACGAGGTCTTATACCCCTTTTAACAAGTTCTACTATCATCATCCCAGTCTTTTTAGCAATTCTAATTCTCTCTGCAGAAACCGCAGGAGCTGTTCCATTGCCTGGAAGAGATATTCCTATAGCCTCAGTCAGTACATTCATAGTATTTGCAGTAAACATTCCTGCGCATGAGCCTACACCAGGACATGCAGCTTCCTCTATAGCCTTAAGCTCATCTAAGCTTATCTTTCCAGCATTATATGCTCCTACAGCTTCAAAAACATCATGGAGATCTATATCTCTACCTCTATACCTACCAGCTAGCATTGGTCCACCAGAGATGAATATCGATGGAATGTTTAATCTTGCCATAGCCATAAGCATACCTGGTATAATCTTATCACAGGAAGAAATCATTACAAGGCCATCGAATTGATAAGCTTTTGCCATAATCTCTATAGAGTCGGCAATAAGCTCTCTAGATGGTAAGGAATACTTCATTCCTTCATGACCCATAGCTATACCATCACAGATACCTATTGTGTTAAATTCTAGTGGTGTGCCCCCAGCAAGTCTAACACCTGCTTTAACAGCTTCGGCTATCTCCCTAAGATGCTTATGTCCAGGTATAACCTCATTCCAAGAATTAGCTATTCCTATCAAAGGTCTAGACAATTCTTCATCTGTAAGCCCTAAAGCCTTGAACAATGCTCTATGTGGAGCTCTCTCAATCCCAGATTTAACCAAATCACTTCTTAGATACATTCATAAACACCTAGACATTAAGTATTCATATTACTTTGTAGTGAAATATTTGTATTTCGGAAAATGTCTATAGAGGGTCTTTCATATAGCCCTAGATTCTTCATGGCGATATAATACTCATATCCATCTATTAAGGCTCTCATTAAAGCATCCATCAAATTTATTGCTACACCCTGGGTCTTCCAACTATATAAACCATTACTGAACTCCATTGTAGCTCTAACCATCTTACCATCTATATTAGTTATGCTCATAGTTGTTGGAGTAATTGTTGAGGCTTCAGGATATATCCTTTTAATTACATTATATACAGCTTTCTTTAGAGCTGTAATTGGATCTATATCAATAACTCTATCAACAATATCATTTATTTCTATAATAACTATAGAAAGTCCTGATGAGTCTACAAACATTCTCCAGCTATACCTAACAAATATATCTTTATGATACCCCAGTTCTTTTAATACTATTAGAATTGCTGATGAAGGTGCTTTATCAAAACTATATCCCTGTCTCTCTAGCTCCTTTATCCTTGATAAAGCTCTCTTAATTCTTTCATCAGTCTTACTAACATTATTAATCCCCAACTCCCTTAGAAGCCCAAGTATATTAGCAGAACCTGAGAGCTCAGAAACAACAAATTTTCTGCTATTACCCACATACGAAGGATCTATATGTTCATATGCACGTGGATTCTTTAATACAGCATCAACATGTACTCCTGCTTTATGGGTAAAAGCATATTCTCCTACATATGGCTGATAAGGATTAGGTTCAAGACCTATAATCTTATATACCGTCATCGATATATCTCTCAGTCTTTTAAGATTCTCAATATTTTTTAAAGCCTTATACCCCATCTTATATACTAGCGATGGTAAGATCTGAACTAGATCGGCATTACCTGTTCTCTCACCTATGCCATTTATAGTTCCTTGTACATGTCTTGCACCAGCAAGAACACCCATAAGTGTATTCGCAACCGCACATCCAATATCATTATGCATATGTAGACCAACTATAGACTTCTTAGTTGTATTAACCACAGATCTAGTAATTTCGTAGACCTCATTCGGTAGTGTTCCTCCATTAGTATCACATAGAACTATAGCATGAGCGCCAGCTTCTTCAGCTACTCTAACAACATGTAAAGCGTATTCTGGATCCTCTTTATATCCCTGGTAGAAGTGTTCAGCATCAAATATGACTCTAATTCCATGTTTCCTAAGATAATCAATTGTGTCATATATCATATTCAAGTTTTCCTCCTTTGAAGTCCTAAGTATCTCTAAAACATGTAGAGTCCATGCCTTACCAAATATTACAGCAACATCAACATCTGCTTTAATTATGGCATTTACATTTTCATCAAGGCTTACAATACTATTCTTCCTTCTTGTACTCCCAAAAGCAGCTATCTTAGCATTGCTCAAGCCATACTTCTTTATCTCCTTAAAGAATTCCTCATCCTTAGGATTTGATCCAGGCCATCCAGCCTCGATATAATCTACACCTAGTTCATCCAGAAGCAAGGTAATTCTTATCTTATCCTCCAATGTAAAAGATACTCCTGCAGCCTGTGCACCATCTCTTAATGTTGTATCTAGTATTTCAACAGTGGATTTCTTGACCACCTACCACCTATATCACCTAAAAGTAGTATTGTGTATAAATAGTAATGAGAGGTTTAAAAATTTTTAACAAGTTTCTAATGAGAAGAAATCTGTTTCATTCCTCTAAACATCATTTCACGTAATTTTCTTCCTACAGTCTCTATGGTGCTTCCCTCCAATTCACTTAATTCTTTAAATACTGTTGGCATACCCCTCTCATATTCTTTAATCCATTCACGAGCAAATTCTCCACTTCTAATACGCTCTAACACAATCTTCATTTTATCCCTAACACTCTTATCTATAATGAATTTCCCAACAGTAATACCACCATATTTAGCTGTGTCTGATACCGCTCTAAGCATACCTGTAAGGCCTTTTTCATAAATTAGATCAACGATTAGCTTCAACTCGTTTACAGTCTCAAAATATGCAACTTCAGGCTGGTACCCCTCCTCAACAAGGGTTTCAAATGAAGCTTTTATTAGCTCCATTATTCCTCCAACAAGTATCACTTGTTCTCCAAATAAATCTGTCTCTGTTTCCTCCTTAAATGTAGATTCTATTACACCTGCTCTTGCACATCCAATACCCTTAGCTATAGCCAAAGCTTTTTGCAAAGCCTCTCCAGAGACATTTTGATAAACAGCTACAAGAGCTGGAACACCACCGCCCATCTCATAGCTTCTCCTAACTATAGGTCCAGGAGACTTAGGTGCAATCATATATACATCAGAATCTTTAGGAGGCTCTATTATCTTAAAATGAATATTAAAACCGTGTGCAAACACCAAATCTGCACCCTTCTTCATAAAGTCCTTTACACTATTAAGCCATAAACTCTTTTGAACCATATCAGGCACTAGAAATACTATTATATCTGCAATAGCTACTGCATCCTTTGTATACATAGGTTTAAAGCCATCATCTATAGCCCTTCTCCAGCTATCTCCCTGTCTTTCAAGACCTACAACAACATTGAGACCACTATCCCTTAGATTTAATGCCCATGCCCTCCCCTGACTTCCATATCCAAGGATTGCTATCGTCTTATTTTTTATAGGTTCTAGCGATATATCTTCATCTTTATATATTTTCGCCATAGGTTTCTCCCCAGCTATAAACTTTTACCCTAGAATATTTAGGTACATATGTAGTAAATGAGCTACAATCTATCTTGTTGCTAGTTTCACTAAAACTGTTATCGGTATATGTAAATGGAATTAGTTTAGCATCTTCAAGAACCTCAACCTTTTCAATACCAACAGTCTTAGAAAGGTTAAGTATTGCTATATTGAAATTTGGATGATCTTTAAGAGCTAGATAGAGTACATATAGACCTTCATTATTGCATCTATATCCATGAATCCAGTCTATATCTATCAATAGCTTCCTAAAATTAGCTATGATTCTCTCTATAACGCTGGCATCTGTATAGTAAGCATATATTCTAACTATGCGATCTCTTTCTAGGGTCATGAAGTATCATCTCCCTTAGGCTTCCACCAGGGGGTAGGGTTGGTAGAGATAGAGCCTCTCTATTGATGGGTATTCTTATTACTGTAGCAATATTTTCCTTCATAGCCCTCCTAAATGCTATTTCTATATCCTCATATGACTGTACATCAAAACCTAGAGCACCAAATCCTTCAGCGAGTTTTACATAGTCTGTTGCTGATCCAAAATCAACACTTATTATTCTCCCATTAAAGAATAGGTCTTGAACCTGTCTTACAAGTCCAAGAGTTCTATTATCAAAGATAGCTACAATTATTGGTAGATTCTCATCTACAGCAGTTCCAAGATTATTCATAGTCATTAGGAATGATCCATCGCCATCAAGATCTACTACAACTCTATTGGGTAATGCTGCTTTTGCACCTATAGCAGCAGGTAATCCAAATCCCATTGTACCCATACCACCTGATGTAATAAATGTTCTAGGTTCTAATACCTCCCAGAATACTCCTGCCCACATTTGATGTTGTCCTACACCCGTTGTAATGATAGCATTACTAGGTAAAACCTCTCTAATAGTCTTCATAACCTTCCATGGAGCTAAATATTTATCTCCATCAACATAGTATAGACTAGAATAATACTCCCTATATTCCTGAACTCTTCGTAGCCACGCAGAACGCCCGAACTTCGTACCGATCTCTAGAATAGCATTAATTAGTTCTCTCAAAACTTTCTTTGCATCGCCTATCAATCCAGCCTCTATATCTATATACTGTTTTTGTTTCTCAATATCTGTTGGATCAATGTTTATCATTATAATCTTCTTCTTAGTATCCTTAACATCTTTATACGAAGTTATAGTTCTATCACTAAGTCTAGCACCAACAACAAGAACTACATCACTTTCTAAGAATGCCATATTTGCCTCAGCTCTTCCATAGTATCCCATCATACCTAGATAAAGAGGATAGTTGTGGGGAACAGCAGCTTTTCCTAATAACGTTGATACTATTGGCATTTGAAGAAGCTCAGCTAGCTTTAGAATTTCATCTGTTGCCATAGACCATACAGCTCCCGCTCCAACTAACATCAGCGGTTTTTCAGCATTTATCAAAAGTTTTACAGCTTTTTTGAGTTCTAATGGATCTACCCTATATGGAAACTCTCTATAGCCCTTAACAAAAGGTTTTTCAGGCCATACAATACTACTCTCATCTAGTTTTTCATTAAATAAATCTCTTGGGATATCTATCACAACAGGTCCAGGTCTTCCTGTAGTGGCTATGTAGATAGCATTCTTTAAAGCCAATGGAATTTCACTAGCATTCTTTACAAGTAATACATATTTAGTTATATTCTCCATAACGCCTACAACATCTGCCTCCTGAAAAGCTAGCTTACCCATAGCATTTCTAGGTACTTGACCTGTTATCGCGATAACGGGTGAGTTATCCCAATACGCTGTTATCAGTCCTGTAACCAGATTCATTGCACCTGGTCCAGAGGTTGTTGTACATACACCTGGAGCTCCAGAAGCTCTAGCATAACCGTCTGCAGCATGGGCTGCTCCTTGTTCATGTCTCATTAATATTAGTCTTATATCATTTTGCTGTACATATTCTACTAAAGCATCATATAGAGCCATATTTGATAAACCAGGAATTCCAAAGATTACCTTTATTCCTGCTCTCTTTATAGCCTCAGCAGTAAGCTTGGCACCGCTAATCATATTGTTGCACCCATTGTCTTGGTCTAAATTCTATATTTACTAATGTTGGAGTGGTACTGAGATAATGTTTGTTCATCTCTATATATATTTGTTTATCATCTTCTGAATTTCTTATGGATTTAGTTAACGGACTTGGAGTTCCATCTACCTCACCAGGAGAGTTAATATTACTATTGTTAGTAAGAGTTTTTAAACCTTTTGGTGTTATATACATTATTAATACATTTTTAAACAAATTATACTTTAATGGTATGGATATAAATATGTTTAATCTATATTTATATATACTTGATTCATTAAAGCTTATATACCTCTAAAATCACTATGTAGATTAATGGGGATGAGTATTGCTCCAACTCATGAAATAGTTAATTGGATATCAATTAAACCAAATAGGGATAGATATATAAGAATACTAGATACTACATTGCGAGACGGGGAACAGATGCCTGGTATAGATCTAAAGCCAGAATATAAGTTAAAAGTTGCGCTTGCTCTTGAGGATCTAGGGGTGGATTCTATAGAGGCTGGTTTTCCAATAACGAGTAGAGGGGAGTTTGAAGCAGTAAAGATGATTGCAAGAGAGATTAGTAGTAGTGAGGTTATAGCATTAGCAAGAGCTAATAAGACTGATATTGATAGAGTTATAGAGGCTGATGCAGATGCTGTACATACATTTATAGCTACATCAGATATACATATAAAGTATAAGTTGAGAATGACAAGAGAACAGGTTATTGAGAGAGCTGTTGAGGCTGTTGAGTATGCAAAATCTCATGGACTTATAGTTGAGTTTAGCGCTGAGGATGCAACTAGATCGGATAGAGAGTTTTTGGTAAGAGTGTTTCAAGCTGTTGTTGATGCTGGTGCAGATAGAATAGATATTGCTGATACGGTGGGTGTTGCATATCCTATTTTTATGTTTGATTTGGTTAGCTATATTAAGAGGAATGTAAGGGGGAACTACATATTGAGTGTTCATTGTCATGACGATTTTGGTATGTCTGTTGCAAATAGTATAACAGCTGTTGAGGCAGGTGCTGATCAGGTTCATGCAACTATTCTAGGTGTTGGTGAAAGAGCTGGTAATGCATCTCTAGAAGAGGTTAGTACTGCATTAGCATTTCTACTTGGGTATAGAGTTGGTATAAAGTTTCAGAAGATATACAGTGTTGCTAAATTGGTGGCAGAATACTTTGGAATAGAAATTCCACTAAATAAAGCTATTGTGGGTAGAAATGCTTTTGCTCATGAATCTGGTATACATGTCCATGGAGTAATAAGCAATCCTCTAACCTATGAACCTATAGATCCATCTCTCATTGGTGTTGAAAGAAAAATAGTTTTGGGAAAGCATAGTGGTAGACATGCTGTTATATATGTGCTTAAGAGCCTAGGTATAGAGCCTAGAGATGAAATTGTAGATAAGGTTTTAGCTATTGTAAAAGATCTAGGTGATCAAGGTATAAAGATAGATACAGATAAAATTATTGAGATTATAAGGAGTGTTGTAGGTGGTGGAAATGTGTCCCTACAGAATAGCGGTAATCGAGGGTGATGGAATAGGACCAGAGGTTACATCAGCCACTCTATTAGTACTAGAGAGAGCTATTGATAGATATGGTCTTGAGATAGAGATTACAAAGGTTGAAGCGGGGGATAGAGCATTAGCTAGATATGGCTCACCAATACCTGAAGATTCATGGAGAGTTATCGTAAATAGTGATGCAATACTAAAGGGACCTGTTGGTGAGAGTGCTGGTGATGTTGTTGTAAAGATTAGGAGAGGGCTAGATCTATACGCAAATATTAGACCTGCAAAAGTCTATCCAGGGGTTAGAGCTCTGCGAAACAATGTTGATCTGGTAATTGTTAGGGAGAATACTGAGGATGTATATGTTAGAGCAGAAAGTATGATATATGAAGGAGTTGCTGTTGCTCTTAGGGTTATAAGTAGATATGCTAGTGAGAGAATAGCTAGAGTTGCATTTGACCTAGCTTTAAAGAGAAGAAAACATGTGACAATAGTTCATAAAGCTAATGTATTAACACTGACAGATGGTCTATTCAAAAATACTGTATATAGTATTGCTAAGAGCTATCCAGATGTAAGCATAGATGAAATGTATATAGATGCAGCTGTTATGGATCTTGTCAGAAGGCCAGAGAGGTTTGATGTAATAGTAACAACTAATCTCTATGGAGATATCCTAAGTGATCTTGCAGCATATGTAACTGGGAGTATAGGACTTGCACCATCTGCAAATATAGGTGATAGAAAAGCCCTCTTTGAACCTATACATGGAGCTGCATTCGATATTGCTGGCAAGGGTATTGCAAACCCAACCGCAATGATATTTTCAATGGCATGGATGCTCAAATATCTTGGAGAGAAGAACTCTGATGAGAATATGGTTAGAGCTGGAAAAGCTATAGAGGAAGCAACAATATATACTCTGTCCGAAGGAAAGATATTGACTCCAGATCTTGGTGGAAATGCAAAAACAGAGGAATTTGCAAAAGCTATTTGTGATAGGCTCTAAATAGAGATTTTTCATCTGTTTATATTCTCCAAAGAGATATATCCCTACATCCATAGCATCTCTTGAGGTTGGTCTTGTCAGTGCTATTTCTGATAATGTATCTATTGTTTTTATTATGATTTAATAGTATTTAGGGTGTCTAGAAGTCTTAGGATATCTATTAACACCTATAAAAATTTTATATTAGATTCTATATTAGCTGAATGGCTCACCATACTATGTCTATTCTGGATAAACAGCGTATAAAGCTATAGATATGATGAGACCTGTGAGAAAACCTGTAACAGCATATTCGTCATGTTCATGACCAAATATTTCAGGTGCTATTTCATGTATAACTACATAGATCATCATACTTGCTGAAAGCGTTGACATTATTGGTAAAAGCACTTGTGGTTCAATTAATATTATCAATGGTATAAATGCTGATAGATACTCAGACAATCCTGATGCTACACCCATAACAAACCCCTTCATACTAGATCCACCAAATTTTGTTATAGCTATAGCTACAGCAAGCCCCTCCGGAATATCTTGTATAGCAATGGCTATAGAAGTCATTAAACCATAATCAAAGTTATACATAGTTGTAGTACCTACAGCCAAACCCTCTGGAATATTGTGGATAGCTATCGCCAGTGCTATCAATATAGCCCTGCTCAGTTTCTTGGCATCAACATAATTGATATTTTTCACAATGGTTGTATGTGGTACAACAACATCAAGGGCTCTAATTATAGCTATACCTATGCCAAATCCAATCAACACAAACGCTAGTGGATATCTTTCTATAGAGGGTATCAATAGATTAGCAAATGATACATAGACCATAACACCAGCTGCAAATCCCATTCCAATATCAAGTCCCTTCTCACCCAAACGAACATTCATAAACACCAATGCAGAACCAAATGCAGTTGCTATAAATGTTGGGAGAGCAACTAGAGAGATATTGATATAGGGATTAGCCGAATAGTTGTTGACCATATTATGTCACCCTCATAAGTATTCTACTCAACAAATTTGTCGAACAAAACATATATGGATTTAGATCATCTACTACAATTTGACATTTTCAACATTGAATTTTCAGCTTATATTTCTAAATCACTATATCTATCACAGCTTATCGCCGTTCCTCCATAGCATTACAATGAATAGGGGTATTACGGTTATGATTACTACAAGTACAATGATTATATATATATCAATGTTCTATCTCTTAATATACTCTCCGATTTTTCGAGATAATTTGTTGCGATTGTGTTATCTGTGGTAGTATTGGTGGTGGAGAACTTTCCAACAACTATTACAATGTTTTGATACTGTAAATGCATTCTTATCATCGGATTCGTAACCTTTATAGAATCTATAACATCTCTAAGCATATTTTCAAAATCTTTGTCTATCTCTAGAAGAAATGTTGGTAACAAATTGAAAATGCTAACCACGAATGCTATACTGTAGCTCTCGCTCATCAACGACGTTTGTCAAAAACACGAACATCGATGCTTATAGCTATATTTTACATTGAGGTTCGCTTAAAGCAATTGCAGCTTCAACTGATGGTAATATCCTGATAGAAGTAATAAATGGATATAGAATAATTTGATGTTTTCAGCGAGTAACCACTTCTTCATCTATTCAAATTCCCCGAAAAACTCATCATCTATATCTAAGTGTTTCAGTCAGTATTCAAATTATTTTGTTTTTTAGAGTCTAACCAGACTTATATTAATTCTTGCTATACCTGTTATGGTACAGATATACTCGGTATAGATATAAACTATATATAGGATATATACTTGGGTGAAAAAATGTTTAGGGGTAATGATGTTAGGAGAGATATTGTGATAGTTACACGAAATCTATATAGGAGAGGTCTTGTATCTGCTCTCACAGGTAATGTTAGTGCTCGCTGTTTAAATAACCCAGCATGTTTCTGGATTACACCATCTGGTATTTTTAAGGGTGGGCTTAGACCTGAGTATCTGGTTAAGCTTGATCTAGATGGCAATATTTTGGAGGGGTTCTTTAGACCTTCTATTGAGTGGAGATTTCATGCAGCTATATATAGAGTTAGACAGGATGTTAATGCTGTTATCCATGCCCATAACCCATTAGTAAATGCACTAGCTCTCGCTGGAATCAAGCTCGATGTATCTATGCTATCTGAAGTTGAAGTGTTTGTCAAGGGCGTTGAGTATATAGAGTATATACCTCCTGGATCAGTAGAACTAGCAAAAGCTGTTGGCGATAAGGCTAGCACTGGTGTTAATGCGATTATACTTGAGAAACACGGTATTATTGCACTTGGTAGAGATATCTATGAAGCTGAAACAATTGCTGAAGCTCTCGAAGATCTAGCATTAGCTCATCTAATACTCAAGATGTTTGGTAGAGAGTCTTCATATAGCAAAGATATTGCTAAGAATCTTGCCAGAGTCTCTGTATAGATATCATAATTTTTGTTATATAGATTACAACCTTGTCTATATTTCTATCATCAACATATCTCATTTTATCATATACTGATTTCTGTCCTCTAAAGTCGTAACCCCTCAATTTTCTTGCTAATGACACTACAAACCATGTTTTCAAGCTATAATAGGTAAAAAGTAAGACTTACACAATCTGATAACTTCTACAACAAATAGATTCTATTTACTATCTAGAAAATCTCTATATGTTCTATAGAAACATGAAGTATTACCTGTATGGCATATTGGTCCCAGAGATGATACTTGTACAACTATAGCATCTTCATCACAGTCTATCCTTATATCTTCCACTATTTGATAATTGCCACTTGTCTCTCCCTTGAGCCACAGCTTCTTTCTTGTCTTAGACCATAGATATAGATAACCCGTTGTTAGAGTCTTTATCAATGCCTCTCTACTCATATGACCAACCATTAAAACTTCTTTAGTCTCCTTATCCTGGACAACAACAATTATGGTATTATCCTCATGCCTAAAATTCAATTTGTTTGCTATCTCGATAGCTTTCTCTAGGGATAGTCTCAGCGTTTTAACCACCTATAGATAGATTCAAGGAATTTTAGCCCCATCTTACCACTCTTCTCAGGGTGGAACTGGACACCTATAACTCTACCTCTAGCTATCATAGCTGGAAATTTTGCTCCATATTCACTCATGAGACAAACAATATCTTCCTCTGCTGGATATACAATATAGCTATGTATGAAATAGACATATTCATTGTCTAACAATGAACCGAGAGAACATGTTCCAGAGTTATTAGCTATGAAAACCTTATCCCAACCGATATGTGGAAGTTTGTTAGATGTTCTAAGCTTATCTACATAGCCTTTAAACCATCCTAAACCTCTATTCAAACCACCTTCAAAACTGTATTCAAACAATATATGCATACCTATACATATACCTAGAAAGGCAATACCACTTCTATACAAATCATCAAGTATATCCCTATATCTTAGGATATATCTTGAGACAGCAGGAAAAGATCCTACACCTGGAAATACTATGAGGTCGTATCCACTCTTTGGAATACTTGATATCTCAACCTCGAAGCCTGTTCTCGATAAAGATGATGATATGCTATATAGATTTCCAACACCATAGTTTATTACAAGACTCTTCATTTCATTCTCCTCCTAAGCTCTTTATATATATCATCAGGAGAAACATTGTTTATAGCCATCAACACAAGTAAATGGTATATTAGATCAGCAACCTCACTTACAAATCTATCCCTAGATTCAGTAAGTGAAGCAATTATTGTTTCTATAGCTTCTTCTCCAACTTTTCTAGCTATATACTCCCTCCCTTTCTCTATAAGCGAAACTGTGTAGCTATTTGGAGGTCTTCTAGCAATTCTATCTAGGATAACGCTATATAGCTCATCTATAACGCTAGCCATATCTAACACCCACACTTTTGCTATGAATAACAAAACCCTCATATTCAGCAAGAATCTTTACAGCTTCGATGAGACTCCTAGGCACAACCTCTACTTCAAATAGTACTGAAACTGGTTTTAGGAAGTCATAGATAGTTAGACATCCTCTAGATCTAGCCCACCCCTCTGTAGGCAGTATATGGTTAGGACCTATATAATCTATTAAAGCTGGAGGAATATCGTCAATAGATATAGCACCTACATTTCTAATCCTATCTATATATCTCTCCCAATTCCTTACATGGAGAGCTAGATGCTCTGGTGCAACCCTGTTCACAATCTCTATAGCTTCATCAATACTTCCAACAACATCGATGTAATATCTGTGAACATAATCTCTATCGAGTATAGCTGAAACCCTATCTGCAACAATACTCGATGTTGTTAGAAGAACTATGAACGTATGGATTCCATGTTCCGCTTGTGCCATCATATCAAAAGCTATTTTCTCTGGATCAGCATATTCATCTGCAACAACAATAAGTTCTGTAGGTCCTTCTATACCATCTATAGCAACAACATCTTGAACCAAAAACTTTGCTGCTTGTACATAGATATTCCCAGGACCAACAATTTTATCCACCTTAACAATGCTCTCTGTACCATAAGCCATAGCAGCAATAGCATGTGCACCACCAATACGATAAACTCTCTCTACACCCATCTTCATAGCTATATACGCTATAGCAGGACTTATAGAACCATTTCTTAGCGGGGGTGTAGCTACATATATCTCTCTAACCCCAGCAACCCTCGCAGGTATACCAGCCATTAAAAGAGTTGATGGATAACCCCTAGCACCTCCAGGAACATATATACCAACTCTATCAATACCCCTCCAAACTATTCCAAGTCTAACACCATTCACTGTAACTATATGGTCAAAGGGCTTAATAGATCTATAGAACTCTTCTAGAAATCCATAGATCTCATCTATTGCGTTCATAGTTCTCTCATCTAATTCCCTAGATATTGACTCAAGCTCTTCTCTATCTAGCGATATCTTCTCTATGTCAACTCCATCAAACTTCTTTGTAAGTTCTATCAATGCTTTATCTCCATATATCTTCACATGCTCTATAATCTCTCTAACCCTATCCAAAACATCTACAAGCCCAATAGATCTTCTCTCGGGCAAACCTCTTATAACAGTCATAACCTCACCTCTATACCCATAGACAACAGATATCTCTTAAGATCCCCAATCCTAATAACACCATCATGAAAAACACCTGCAGCTAACGCTGCATCTGCCTTCCCCTTTGTCAGAACCTCATAGAAATGCTCATAGCTTCCAGCACCACCACTAGCTATTACAGGTATGCTAACATTTTCAGCTATAAGTCTTGTCAACTCTATGTCATAGCCCATCCTAGTACCATCTCTATCAATACTAGTCAAAAGTATTTCACCCGCTCCCAGAGCCTCAACAGTTTTCGCCCATTCCAAAGCCTTTAAACCTGTATTGACAGTTCCAGAATGTGTAAATACATAGTATTCACTGCCAATTCTCTTTGCATCAATAGCAACAACAATTGACTGTGATCCAACTTCCTCAGCTGCCCTCAGAATAATGTTTCGGTCTTTCACAGCAGCAGTATTTATACTAACCTTGTCTGCCCCATTGGATAGAACAGTTAGAATATCATCTAGATCTCTTATACCACCACCAACAGTTAGGGGTATGGTTAAAACACTTGCTGTATCTCTAACTACATTCAATAGAAGTTTTCTACCCTCTACAGTTGCTGTAATATCTAGGAAAACAATTTCATCTGCACCCTCCTCCTCATATCTAGCTGCAAGCTCTACAGGATCACCCTTATCCCTAAGACCAACAAACTTAACCCCTTTAACAACTCTACCATTTTTAACATCTAGACATGCAATAATTCTCTTAGCCATCTAAAACACCCTTAGTACTTCTAACAAAACCTGGTTCAACTATACGTGTAGCCTCATATATAGTCATTCCAAGACCTTTGAAAACAGCTTCAATTATATGATGTGTATTAACACCATTCAACTGTTTCACATGTATAGTTATACCAGCTCTATTTGCAAGCGTCTCTATAAAGTGGTATACATTCTCTATAGCTAAACCACCAATAGACTCGCGCCTAAGGTTAAGCTCTATATATGCACCACCCCTACCAGATATATCTATAGATACAAGAACTAGTGCATCATCCATAGGAATAACAACAAAACCATACCTCTTTATACCCACTCTATCACCAAGACATCTATCTAGAGCTTCACCAACAACAATAGCAACATCTTCAACAATATGGTGATCATCAAAAGGATTTTTATCTATAGCAACAAGACTAACAGTTGAATTCATATAGCTAAACATTGTTGTTAGCATATGGTTAAAGAATGGTATGGGTGTTGATATAACAATATCTCCACGGCTATCTATATCTAGATTAATCTCGACCCTTGTCTCTCTGGTCTCTCTAGAATATGAACATTTTCTAGACATATTTAACACCCCTCAAAATACCTTGATATAGAGCCATACCAATTACAGCAAATCTAAATCCACAGCTCTTGAGATATACAAGGTCTTCTATAGATGAAACACCCCCTGCATACTCCTTCAATATATCTAGCTTAGATGCATAGAAACAAATGCTTCTATCTATACCTTTAACAGTTCCTTCATTGCTGATATATGTAAATAGAGTTCCAAGAATGTTATAGTTTCTTATCATATCAAGAGCAGATGCAATAGTGGTTACACCCCTATTCCAACCAGCAATATATACATTTCCATTGGAGTTATAGTCTATAGCAACCAATATCTTTTCCCCACCGATGCTATTTAGGATAGCTCTAAATAGATTTGTATCTGTGTAGAAAATTGTTGATATGACAATTGCTGAGACATTGTATGACAATAACCTAGATGCTTTCTCTATGCTCCTGATACCTCCCCCAACCTGAATCCATTTAAAACCTATCTTGACAATCTCCTTTATAATATTCTCATTGTCTCCACGACCTTCAGCTGCATCGAGATCGACAACATGTATATATTCATATCCATCGCTATATAGTTTAGATGCTATATCTATGGGATTTCCAACAACTATACCAGAGCCTCTAATACCACGTATCCTCTTAACGGCTTTTCCATCAGATATATCTATACTTGGCATAATATATATCATCTTATCACCTTCTCAATATCGATAACAACAATATCTTTAGCACCTGCAACCTTTGCCTTCGCTATAACAAGGGGGAGCATATCTTCATCAACAACAGTTATAACCTCCCATGCATCAGATCTACTCAACTTTGTAATTGCTGGTGCAAGCATTGCTGGTAAGACAGATAATACTTTTTGTAGAGAGTTTTCAGGTACATTCATAAATAGCATCTTCTTGCCTTTTGCAGCCAAAACACCTTTTATCATAGTTACAACAAGTTCTATCTTATCGGCTTCAGCTCTCCTCATCCACTCTCTAGAAGCTATCAGAACAGCATTTGTATTCATAACAATATCTATTGGCTCAAGCCCATGTACCCTAAGGGTAGTTCCAGTACTCATAACATCTATAACAGCATCTGCTGCTCCTAGATATGGCATAACCTCAGCAGCACCACTAATCCTCACAATCTTTGCTCTCAAATTCTTTTGAGATATATAGCTAAGAGCAATATTATAGTACTTGGTTGCAATCCTTAGCTCTCTACCACTAGCTCTCAACTCATCTATACTATCAACACCCCAGTTTCTAGGGATAGCAAAAACTATTTGGGCATTTCCAAAATCTAGAGGTAGAAGCTCCTCAACATCAGCTCCACTCTCAACTACATAGTCATGGCCAGTTATACCAAGATCTGCACCACCACTCTCAACAATATATGGAATATCCTCAGGTCTCACCATAACAAGCTCAACACCTTCCCAATTAGTTGGAAGGATGAGAGCTCGTTCATCGATAGCTGTAGGCTTTATACCAGCCATTTGGAGAAGTGTTAGTGTTGGTTGTTGTAGTCTACCCTTATTAGGTATGGCTATCCTCATTGAATACCCCTCAAAATATCTATTATCTTTCTACACGTCTCTTCACTACCAATAGTTATTCTATAGAGATCATTACCAAGACTCTTTATAGCAATACCATGCCTCATGAACATAGATCTTAAATCCCTTTTATCTCTAATGAGCAGAAAATTTGTTAGAGATCTATACACCTCTATACCAAGCCTTCTCAGCTCATTAAACATATACTCTCTAAGAGTTTTAATCATGTTAACAACTCTATCAACATAGCCCCTATTCTCTAAAGCGGCAATACCTGCAGCAATAGATGGTGTTGGTATATCAAATGGTGTAAATGGTTTTGATAACACATTGATAATCTTTTTATTAGCTATAACATATCCAAGCCTTAGACCAGCTAAACAAAAAGCTTTACTTAGACTTCTTACCACAATTAGATTTGGATATATATTGACTAGAGGTGCTGCCGTATAGCCACTAAACTCATAGTAGGTCTCATCAATAACAATAAAACCTTTTGTAGATTCACATAGAGTAGAAATAAGATTTTTATCGCCATATAGAATAGGACTACCTGTAGGGTTATTTGGATCAACAATAATAACAAGATCAGCATCTCTAGATTTTTCAATAAGTTGCTCTATATCAACCCTCCACCACTCTCCCATAGGATAAGATCCAATAATAATCTCATTTAATCTTCTTATCCTTGCATATATCTTTACCATAGAGAATGTAGGTTCTATATACAGAACACTATTACCGGGCTCAGTAAGCATAAAGTATATAGCTCTAAGAGCACTATCAGCACCTGTAAACGGATACACATTATCTATATCAACCTTGGCATATTCTGCAAGAAGTGTTCTAAACCTATTAAACATATCTACATTTGGATAGAAATTAACACCTTTAATACTATTAACAATAGCATTTAATACCTCATCTGGAGGAGGAAACAGACATTCATTCAAATGCAATCTTATAGCATTTCTAACCTCACTATAGCTATAACTCTCAATATCTAGATATCTCTCCAACCTATTTACAATATCTATAGATGCAATTCAAGATCCCTAATCCCTATGCTAAGCCTAGGGGTTAAAAACTTTTACATATTTCATAACCTCAACATTTTGCTTCAAAGATATTGAAAAACATTGAAAATACTATTTAAGAATTTCAATATTAAATATGCATTGAGAGGAGATGAGAATAAAGTCTATGTCTAAGTAGCTAAGATGCCTGTGCTCAGCAGTTTTATGTTAATCTGTTGTTCTATAACAGAATTATTTTAGAGCTTCAAATAGTGATTTTGGAGGTGTTATAAGTTGTGAAGACAAAAAGCATTTTATATCCTAAGAACAGTATTAATTACTGGGGCTAGAATATGTCTCTAAAACCATTTTCCAAGGATGAGCTTATAGATGTTATAGTCTCTAATAATATGGTTGAAGAATTTGCTAGATGGTTAAAAGAGAAAAAAGGTATGGATATAGATCCAATATCACTAAAAGATGTTGATTACGATCTCCTCTTAGAGTTTGTAAAACTTAGGAAACTGATAGATACTGAGACAGATATAGCAGAACACTATTATGAAGATACTGATGAACTTCCTATTGCAGATGATATAGTGGCTTCTAGACCAACGAAACCTAAAAAGATTAGGAGAAAAACATAGTTAAAAGAGTTGAATATCTTATCCTGTGCTGTAGAATCTCGTGTATGTGGCATATATATCTCTTGGTGTTAATCTTATAGCATTGGTGGGGCATCTAACTATACATGCTCTACATCCAACACATTTATCTGCATTTATAGGTATCGATTTTTTATCTCTTATTACAAATACCTTATTTGGGCATACAGCATAGCACTGTGCACAGCCTATACATTTCTCTTGATCTACATATACCTTATAGCTCATATCTCATACCTTTATCACTTCATAATCAAGGTTTCCTAAGCCTTTTCTATATGCAGCTTCAATCTGTATATAGGGATCTTTACCATGTATAACCAGAAACTTGTTGTCACCTGGTTTAAGCCCTGCTTTTTCAGCTATTGAACTAGGGACTATCGGTGCTTGGTTTATCATATCTAGTGTCGCTTTTTCAAGAGCTACAATATCATCAGATGCTAGTATACCTATATCTGGAACCAATGGAATATCAGACCATGGAGCACAGTCACATGTTGGAGCTACATCCATTACATAGTTTATGTGAAAAACTTTTCTAGGTTTATTTAATATAGCTGCATGTAGAGCATCAGCCAGAGCCTCCTGAAACGCTCTTCCAATTGTATCCTCCTTCTCTAGGTTATGTATAGCTGAACGAGTATTTGGACCTGTGCATCCCATGGCTATATTCTTTATAGCACCTCCATATCCACTTGCTGGATGTCCCTTAGAATGTGCAAAATTTATCAAGACATCTGCATAGAATACAGCACTACCTATCTCAGCCTCCTCTAATCTCAATGGATTTGGAACTCTCACCCTAACAAGATCTGTCTCCTTTATACCAGATACAGGAATTATTGGAGCTCCAACAGTTTCATAGTTATATCCATTTTCCATCCCGACTATCGCATGTCTAAGTCCCCATGTATCTGTTAAAAATGGTATTCCTCCAAGCCTTTTAACATAATCCACAAGTATTTTCACAAATATAGGTCTAATAGTTCTATAGCCTCCATGCTCCATATCACCTACATGAATCTTTATTGCAACTATATTTCCAGGTGCTATCATATCCTTTAGAGGGCTTTCCTCAAGCAATTTAGCAAATTTATATGGAAGACTAGCCGCCTTCTCTAATTTTTCTAGTACAGCACTTGCGAATAATACCTTTGATTTTGTCATAGTCATCACCAGATAGATAGTGGTATAACTTATACACTATATTATTTTGAATATAAGCTTTACATCTATGAACATAAATATTATTGTTTTTGTTCAACGAATCTCTCTGCCTCTAAAATAATTTTGCTCCCCCAGCTTTCTCCAAGAATTCTAATAATCTTTTCTCTATATCTTAATATATCTTCAACAGACTTTATATTGTTATTCAATAGTAATCTAGCTCTAACCCTCCCTATATATCTGAGTCTAGCTAATGGAATAGCATCCTCTTTTACACCATGTTTAATCCTCTCAACAATTACCGATAATCTATTTGCATGGTTATCCATATTCAGAACTCTGCATATAGCTGAAGCTGCATATGCTAACCATTCTCCATTCTCTCTTATCACCCTAAGATCTCCTGCCTCTATACCATACTTCTCAATTATATTTCTCTCTGGAACTTCTTCTATCCAATCACGAAGTATTAGCCCAATTATGAATCCTCTCATCCAGTTTATTCCAGGATCTCTAAAACTATGCTCAATTCTTTCTGGTGGTATTTCCCCCATAATTTCATATTCTTCAGCTAGATCACTAAACCACTCATATAATCCCTTTGGTAGACTTATATCAGAGAAATCTGGTGTCATACCTATTAATGTTAGATAGTATAAATCAGATACATTTGTCCTATCCCTAAGACCCTCAATTACTATGAAACTTGTAAGTGGATCTATATACAGCCATGATGTTGTTATTCCAAGTTTTGTTGGTGTTAATAAAGTCTTTGTATCAGTCTCCCTACTCCTAATCATGCTAAGCTCTTCAAGAAGTTCTACTGCTGAACTTAATTTATATCTAAGTACATCTCCACTTAGTCTTGAAGCACCAAAAGAATTGCTAAAGAAAGTTATAAGTTTATCAAATGTATTTACCTCCCCCGAAACAATAACTGCTAAAACATGTTTTCTTAATGCTTCATCACTCAATAGTGTTGATGTTATTGGTTCAGGTACCCCCATTATATAGCTTAGAGATTCATTCATAGATCTAGAGTCTTTTGCTACTACAACAATTCCATAAGGATCATATTGAGGTCTTCCAGCTCTACCAGATAACTGTTTATATTCAAGAACACTTATCTTCTCCAGCGATCTACCATTAAAATACTTAGTATTTATTATTACAACTCTTGCGGGGAGATTAACACCCATTGCAAGTGTTGGTGTTGCTGCAAGATAGCGTATAAACCTCTCTCTAAAGGCATTTTCTATAAATCTTCTTGCCTCTGGTGTGAGCCCTGCATGGTGATAAGAGGCACCACATCTAATCAAAGGTGCAAGCTTTTCATATTCAAAATCAGGTACATATTCCTCTAACTCTTCTGCTAACTTGTCTAAAAATGCTCTATCTTTATGATCAAGATTTGCACAAAGCACTATGGAGTAAATCGATGCGAGCTCTTCTACAGCTTTTCTAGAATATCTAAACTCAAGTACATTAAAACCCTCTTTAACTGCTCTTAATATCCAGTACTTGGTTATATCATCTACAACTATAGGTGATTGATCATTGAATATCTCTTTTGGGAGATACATATACCATTGTCTATCCTCACTCCTTCCACTATAATAGGCTATAACCTCATATAGCTTCACAGGCCTCCAATCAGATTTAACAAGCTTTGCATTTAACCATCTAGCAATCTCTTCTGCATTACCTATAGTAGCTGAAAGACCTACTATCTGTATACCCATTAGCTTAGCTCTAATTGCAATCATCTCAACTATATGACCCCTACTCCTATCCCCAAGCATATGAAGTTCATCTATAACTATTGTTCCAACATTATTCATCCACAAAGGTCTTCTCCTCATGATAGAATCTAGTCTTTCATATGTTGTTACAATAATATCATAGTTCTCTAATCTCTTAAGCTCCTCCTCTGTGACCTCATAATCACCCATAGAAATACCTATACGAAAACCATACTTCTCCCAAAATCTAAACTCCTGATACTTCTCATAGACAAGAGCTTTAAGAGGACTAGTATAGATACCCTTCTTACCCCTAAGAACAGCATTTATAAGTGCTAATTCACCTATTAATGTCTTTCCACTTGCAGTAGGTGCAGAAACAATAACACTAATATCATCTAGAACTCCACTCCTTAATGCTTCTATCTGAGGAGGTGTAAAGCTAACTATGCCCTTCTCCCTAATACCATCTCTTATAATCTTTGGAAGACTTTCAATAGAGATATCCATACTATTAACACACTCTATATAGCCGAATAACACTATACCAACTCTTACTTTTAGCTCTAATCCATAAATAAGATATGCAGTATAAGAAAGCGGAGCCTTGAATTATCTGTATTTCCTGTGGCTAATAATTCTAGCTACATTTGTATGTAGAGCTGAGGAATATTAGGTGGTAGTGTAGAGAGTAACCATAATATAGTTGAGGATCGTCGAAATGTTTCAAGTCCTGCTAAAGAGAATTAATCATGGATCTAATGATGTAGGTCTAGGTGATGCATAACCCTATTCTCTTAGTTTATTGATTATTTCAACTTTATATATAAGTTTTTTAACTCTGTCATAAGTCTATAAACATCTTGATACAAAATGAGCTTGAGGTCTATAATACTAAAAGCTAGAGATGAGGGTAGAAAGAAACTTTTAGAGCATGAAGCTTACGAGATACTTTCTGAATACAAATTCCCTGTACCAAAATTTGGTTTAGCTAAAAGCGAAGAGGAGGCTGTGAAGATTGCTGACTCGATAGGATATCCTGTAGTATTAAAAATTGTAAGTCCAGACATAGTCCATAAGTCTGATGTAGGAGGTGTAATAATAAATCTTAAGGATTCAAGTGATGTTAGAGAGGGGTTTAGGAAGATTATGTTAAATGTTAGAAATAGAGCTCCAAATGCTAGGATTGAAGGTGTATTAATCCAGGAAATGGTGCCCCAAGGACTTGAGATAATCGTAGGTTCAACGAGAGATACAATATTTGGGCCTATAGTGATGTTTGGGTTGGGCGGAGTCTTTGTTGAGGTTCTCAGAGATGTAAGTTTTAGAGTAGCTCCAATAACTCCTATAGATGCTGATATGATGATCCGCGAGTTAAAGGCTTATAAAATACTTGAGGGTTATAGAGGTTCACCACCTAGAGATTTGGATGCAGTAAAAGATATTTTAATAAAGACATCAAATATTATGCTTGAAGTTGAAGAGATTCAGGATATTGATCTAAACCCTATAATGTTGTTTGAACGGGGCAAAGGAGCAAAAATAGCTGATGCAAGAATAATGCTTAGGTGAGGATTATGACAGATCTCAAATATTTGTTCTACCCTAGAGGTATAGCAGTTGTAGGAGCATCTAGAGATCCAAATAAAATAGGGAGTATAATATTAAAGAACTTGATAGAATATGGTTATCAAGGCAGAATATATCCAATTAATCCTTATGCAAATGAGTTAATGGGGCTTAGAGCCTATCCATCGATTTCCTCAGTAGAGGGCCCCGTAGATGTTGCTGTAGTCTCTGTACCTGCTAAGAATGTATTAGATGTAATCGATGACGCGGGTAAAGCCGGGGTAAAGTTTGCTGTAGTAATATCATCTGGATTTAAAGAGGTGGGAAATGTAGAACTTGAAGAGGAACTTGTTAGAAGAGCTCATAAATATGGTATAAGGGTCTTAGGCCCTAACATCTTCGGATATGTCTATACCCCATCTAGAATAAATGCATCGTTTGGTCCTCGCGATGTTATACCTGGGAATGTAGCATTTATATCGCAAAGCGGTGCCCTAGGAATAGCTCTCATGGGTACAACAATACTTGAAAATATAGGTGTTTCATCAATAGTAAGCATAGGGAATAAAGCTGATCTTGAAGATGCAGACTTCCTAGAGTTTTTTGAAAATGATCCTAATACCTCAGTCATATTATTATATATTGAGGGTGTTAGAGACGGGAGGAGATTTATAGAGATTGCCGGTAGAGTAAGTCTGAAGAAACCAATAATAGCGATAAAGTCGGGTAGAACCGAGGCAGGTGCCAAAGCAGCTGCAAGCCATACCGGCTCCCTCGCTGGAGGGCCTGTGATATGGGAGACAGCCCTCAAACAGGCAGGCATACTATTCGCTAAAACTGTTGAGGATGCATTCGACTGGGTTAAAGCCCTCTCATGGAATCCTATACCAGCTGGCGATATGCTTGTTGTGATAACTAATGGAGGTGGTGCAGGAGTTCAGGCAACAGATACCCTAGCTGAAAACGGAATTATTCTAACGAGATCACCCAAAGATCTTGTTGAAGAGATAAAGAGATTTGCACCTCCATTTGCATCACTAGCAAATCCCATAGATATAACGGGTATGGCTCCTGATGAATGGTACTATAAAGCTCTATTAGCAGCTTTAAAGAATCCAGATGTGCATGCCATAGTTGTTCTCTACTGTCAAACAGCAGTAACAAATCCCATGGGAGTAGCTAAATCAATATTAGATGCTGTTAAAGACTCTGGTATCAAGAAACCAATAACTGTTGGTATGGTTGGTGGTGTTGAAACTTTTGAAGCAATTAAATACTTGACTAAGAATAACATACCTGCATATCCAACACCTGAAAGAGCAGCTGCAGCCATGGCCTCTATATATAGATATCTCAAGCTGAGAGACTATGTTGCAAAGCGATTAGAAGTCAGATACTGATTTTAAACAACTTTTCAATATCATCTCAATAAGAATTCTATCCTAATGTTAGCCAAGGCCTTGTCTTTTATAGTTGGAAAGAGGCTTGGTAATGCTAAATGATTCTAAATAGAGCTAGTGTTACTGTTGATACTAGGGTAATCAGTATATTGTCATCTATAGGATTAAGTTCTATTCTCTCTATTATCGTAGATAGTACTGCTGAAACTATACCTGCTAGACCTGCGTATATATATCCTATAGGTATAGTTACTATGGCCATACCTATATTTCCAATCCAATGCTTTGTTCTATATCCAAAAACAATATTTCTTATAATACCTGTTACAGCATCTCCAAAAGATATCATTAGAGCTGGTATAACAGCCCAATATGGATCTCCAAGGAGTATCCATAGGATAGCTATAGAGATTCCCCATGCAATACAAAAGTTTACTTCATATATATTCTCCTCTACTTGAAACCAATAGAGAATTCTCTTCATCTTATGTGGAAGATATATGATTAGCGCTATAATTAGAGCAAATATCATTGGGACTAAGGGCTCTTTGAAGAATAGTGGTATTAATAGCGAGACAATACCTCCTGCAGACATATGTATAATCTTTCTATTGTAATACACAGCTACATTATGCTTAATATTTCTAGAAGTCATAAAGTTGTATAGCTTTTTAGTAAGAAGAAGTACTATAAACATTATGTATATAAGAAGTAGTATTGCTATGATAGTATCATGGATAATATTCTCAATATTTATTAGATTAACTATGTTCAAAAAATCTACACCTTATTAACAACTAGAAAAGTAGGGATATATAAAGGTGTCGTAACTTATTGAGAGGATATTATTCTAGTATCACTATAGGTTATGAGCTGTTTATACATCTCTATAGGGGGTATATATATAATATATGTCTCACTCTTCTTTGAATTGGACTGAATATAATGTCTATAGCAATTGAATGCAATGGTATTGGTATACTAGCTCATAGTATTAGGAGAGAACTTAGAGATCTTATATCTAGATATCCATGGATAAGGAGATCGCTGAGAATAGTCATTTTGACGCATAGAAAATTGTTAATAGTGATAGATAATGTTGTTGAGAATAATGTTGCTGTAAAGCTCATTACTGAGATACTAGATAGACATAGCATAAAATATGCTCTCCATATGCAGGCTCCACTAAATACATAGATTTATTGTTATAAACATTAAAATTCTTGGAATGTATATATCTTTCTGGTAAATTAAATGGTTGAACTAGATGAAATAGATATATTGATACTTAGGCTCGTTATCCATGACTGTAGTTTAAGTGTAAGAGAGATTTCTAGATTATTACAGAAGTCTCCCACTACCATAGCTAAGAAGATTCAAAGGCTAAGAGATTCGGGAGTCATAGAAAGATGTGAGGCTATACTGGATTATAAGAAACTTGGATACAATATAATGGCATTGATATTGATAAATGTTGAGGGAGCTCATATAGAGGATGTAGAGAAGATGCTCTCTAGTGAACCAAATGTAAGAGCCGTCTATGACATTACAGGTGAATTTGATGTTGCTATAATTGCTCTCTTTAGAGATGTAGATGAGCTTGATAGATTTGTTAAGAGATTGTTAAAGAATCCATATGTTAAGAGAAGTGTAACTAACGTAATATTTAAAGCTGTTAAGGATGGAGTTAATATAGATGTGTTTGGTTAGCAAATAGATTAAGATATGATGATTGTGGTGGGCTCTGAATAGTGATGACACGAATCCTCTCTGATGATAAAACTTATGGTGTATAGAGATGAGATTATGAATATCATAGATACAGAATCTATTCTAACTAGTCTAGGCTATGAATATTTAAAACGTATTGAACCTCCAATAGAACCTGAGAGAGTTTCACTAAGATTTATCGATATAGTTCCAGAGCTAAAGAATTTTGAGATAGCAAATTATAATATCTATAGACATCAGCTCGAGTCTTTAGAAGGGCTTGAAAATGGTTACAACATTATTCTAAGATCTGGTACGGGATCTGGTAAGACTGAGGCATGGTTCTTCTACTTCTTTAACAAAGCTAAGAGAGATCCTAGTTATAGGGCTATAGCTCTATATCCAACACTAGCTCTAGCCAATGATCAGATAAATAGAATATCACGGTACTCATCTACAGTAGGAATAAAGGTTATGAAGCTTGATGCACAGTATAGGGATCTTATAGTTAGGGAGAGTGGTGTTGCAGGTCTAAGGAGGAGTATTGCATCATCACAGCTCATCATAACAAATCCTGCATTTCTATT
This sequence comes from Ignisphaera aggregans DSM 17230, assembly GCA_000145985.1. Taxonomy (NCBI): domain Archaea; kingdom Thermoproteati; phylum Thermoproteota; class Thermoprotei; order Desulfurococcales; family Desulfurococcaceae; genus Ignisphaera; species Ignisphaera aggregans. Next base: position 1,470,238 of record CP002098.1, read on the forward strand.
GAATGAAGTTAAAAAGTTATTACTAAAACCACAAGCTTCACATCTTCAGAGCTTCTTTAAGAAACTCAATCTATTAGTTATAGATGAGATGGATTTTTATGGACCTAGAAGTATTGCTTTGATACTAGCTATGATGAAAATACTAGTTGATTATAGTGATGTAAAGCCTCAGATAGCTATTCTTACAGCAACTCTAGCTAATCCTGAAGATGTTTGTATTTACCTAGAGAAGTTAACTGGTAGAAAGTGTCTAGTAGTTGATGGTAAACCATTTAGAGTTGAGAATAGGGTTTATATTGTTTTGGGAAAGAATATTAGAGATATTTGGGAGAAGATGAGGGGGTATAGCAAAGAGATATTGAGGAGAGATGATGTTGATAGGGATATAGTTAGAGCACTTAACGATTTTGAATTCTTTCGAAGAAATCCATATAGAGTACTACAGTATCTAGAGGCACTAGGCTTTAGCGTTCCATCGATTAATATGGATTATAGAGAGATAATCTCTAACTACTCAAGAGACGATGGTGTTACACTTGTCTTTACCAGAAGTATAGCTAGGGCAGAGGAGGTAGCAAAAGGTGTAAAGGAGATTGTTGGGGATGTTGTTTCAGCTCATCATCATCTGATATCAAAATCTCTTAGGGAGATTGTAGAGGAGAAAGCTAGGAGGGGAGAGATGAAGATAATTGTTAGTCCAAGAACATTAGTGCAGGGTATTGATATAGGGACTGTTGTACGTGTTGTTCATATAGGTCTTCCAGAGAATATACGTGAGTTTATTCATAGAGAGGGTAGAAAGGGGCGTAGGAGGGAGATTCCATTTACAGAAACAGTAATAATACCGTCTACCCGATGGGATTGGGAGATACTTTCAAATGGGTTTGAAGTACTTGAGAAATGGCTTAGTCTACCACTAGAGAAAACAATTATCAATCCTAGTAATAAGTATATAAAGCTGTTTATCACCTTAGCCAAAATTCTTTCGCCATGGTATAGAGGAGATATATCAAAGGATGAATATGAGGTGTTAAAAGAGGTAAAGATTGTTAGAGCTGATGGCTCTATAGATATTGATAAAGCTAAATATGTTTGGGAGAGAATTAATTTCTATGAATTTGGTCCTCCATATGGAGTTAAGAGATATATTGAAGAGGATGGGAAGCTAATCCCCTTAGAGCCTATAGGACACTGTGATCTTGTTGAAAGATTTCAGATTGGTTGTCTAGATTCTTCACAGGATGCTATGGTTATAGGGATTGAGAAGAGTCATAAGGGTAGTAAGATTGTTAGATATGTTCTTGAGAAGAAGTTGTCGAAGCTAAATATATTTAGTATTGATGCTCTAGCAGAGGCATTTGAAGAATATAGGTATATTAAGATGCTCTGGGGCGAGGAGATATCGTTTTTAAGAGATATAGCTAGGGGTAAGCTACATAGCTATGTTTTAGCAGTTGTATATCCACCGAGACAAGGTTTTGGAGAGTTAAAGAAGATACCGAATAGGGTTCTATGGCAGTTAATATCAAATAGACCTAGAATTTCGAGAATTGGTAATAGATATATAATTTCATATGATAGAAAAACGATTTACGTACCTGTGGAAACCGCTGGTGAATATAGAGACTATACATATGGAATGATATTTGATGTTGAGGATTCCCAAGATTCTACTCTTCTAAGAATAGGTCTAGCATATCTAATGATTATACTGAGAAAAGTCTATGGAATTCCATTTGAGACTATAATGTATAGTGTTGAGAAAATTGGTGAGAAAAAATTCTTTACATTACACGAACCTGAGGCAGCAGGGCTTATAGAATCTATTGACTGGAACTTAGTGAGGAAGGTTGTAGAGGATTATAAACCTGATGAACTTGATATTATATTGATGGGACAATTAGATGATATTGCTTATTCAGAGCTATTGTCACTAGGGATAGATCTGTCTATAGTGAAAAACCTTGTGCTGAAGGTTATAGACTATATACAGTTGATGGATAGAGTATCAGTATTATTTAGAGGTAGAAAGTTTACTATACCAAAACCTAGTAAAGCTCTTAGACTTCTAAGCATTGATGCACTCTCCTATACAGTTAATGAAGAAGAGTCTATTCCTAAGGTAGTTGTAGGTCTAGATATATATGATGGTGAGGAAGAGAGGAATTGTGTAGAACTATATATAAGATATCCATTTACTCCTCCACCAAAATCTTTAAGAGATTTAGAAAATATCGTTGAGGATCTCGTATATTATAACGACTATAGTATTATAGTATTTGACAGAACATCAATAGTGAAGGAACTTGAGAATGCAAATCTAAAGAGGTTATCAAAAACTGTAAATGAAAAGGCGATAAGTCTTAAGGATCTCTTTACGAAAATTGGAATTGAAACTCTATCGTTAGGAACGATACTATCTGAAATATCTATAGAGGGATATGATATATCGAGCTATATAGAGGATATTATAGGCTTATCAAAGATTTTAATAGAGAATATGGAGGATAGCTATAAAATGGGAAAAATGTCAAAGAAGTTCATAGATAGTATTACAAGATTTCTATCAGCAAGAACTAAGGTATTATATATCCTATATCTAGCTATGAACAGTTTGATAGATGAAGTAAATAAAAAAGAATAATGAAGCATAGCTTAGGTTTAAGGATATCTATTCTAGTTCTGCTCTTAGCGAACCTCTGTTTACTAGAGATGTTACTATTCTCCAGAACTTATTCTCTGTTATCATAGATGTATCAAATCCTTGTTCCTCTAGATATTTTAGAACAGCCTCATAGAGTTCATCTATTGTGTATCTATTTATAGAACCACCAGAGATTTCCTTTATTGCTTCAATGATATCTGCATAACTTGGGAATTTTCTCTTCTTTTGAGATCTTCTCCTTCTCTCTATATTTTGTTCCTCATATTCCTCTATTTCCTGTAAGGCATCTCTTGGAATATTCATTAAAGCTTTTTCGTATTCAGACATATTCTCGATATCTCCTACAGAATTTAAATACAGGTTTTGTTTAGGTATATATAGCTTTTGTATAATACGTTATTGTGATAATTATGTTGGATGATAGAGATATTGAGCAATATCAGGCATATATATTGTATAGCAAGAATATTATAGATATAATTAAGAGAATTTCTAACTATCTTAGTGGATGCAACAAGATGTTTATAGATATAGAGCTCAAAGAGATTTCACAACAAGTATGTGGAGAGAATATGCCTAGATATGTAGAGTTGAAGAGCTATGACGATGTCAATAAGCTTATTCTTGAGAGTGAAAATGGATATGGAATTATATTTAGAGTTCCATCACCCAAAGACAATGTTTATGCAATAGCATTCATACCTATAAACAATCATAATAAGAATGTGATCCAGAGGTTGAAGAGAAGTGCCTAATCTTGGGTTTAGATTAGATAGTATAAGAGCTGAGAGATATAGTTTTGATGTAGTTCCACAGCTAAACATAAATATGAATATAATGTTTGGAAAGCCCGAGAGGAAAGATGATGGTAGTTATATAATTGGATTTGTGATAAAGGTTGATTGTGTTCCTCCTATAGCTTCTATAGATATTAAGGGTATTGTTATAGTTACACCCATAAATGTTGATGAGTCTAAAAATCTTGAGGAACACTTTAAGAAAAATACTATTCCATATCCATTAATGTTAGCCGTCTATAGCTATACCCTTCCAATAATAGCACTACTTTCTAGAGAGCTAGGTATTCCTCCTCCAGTTCAGCCACCAGTTCAGCAACAGCAAGAGAAAAGAGTTGGTTATCATCTATAAAAATGTTGCTAGATATAGCCATAGCATAGCAACTAGTATCTGTGAAGTTGTTGTTACTATTGCTATCTTTAGCCAAGAACTCCACTTTATTCTTATCTTACGTTTCTCAGTCATGGATACAGCTACTATATTTGCTGTTGAGCCTATAGGTGTATAGTTTCCACCAAAAACACCTCCAAAGAGAAGAGCGAAATATATCATGAATCCTACCATGCCAAGGCTGTTGAGGAATTGTGCTACAGGTGTAAATGTTACTATAACGGATAGATTATCCAATACAGCTGAGAGGAGTGCTGAGCTTAGCAACATTATTGGTAAAAGCAGTGTCTGGCTATTAGCTGCTGAGAATACATATGCAAGTTTTGTCATAACACCTGTATATGTTAAGCTATAACTTAGTATGAATAGACATATGAAAAACATTAGGGATGACCAATCAACGCTTCTCTCAACATGTCTAGGAATATCTTCAAGAGGTATACCTGCTATGGATAGAGCTATAAATATATATGGTATAAATGCTAGGAATGAATGAGGATCTATTATCATATCCGAGACTCTGCTCAAGAAAGATGCAATATGATCGTTTAGTGATACCATTGCTATGAATAGAACAAGAAGGATTAAGCCATAGTATATTAACCTTCTTTTCCTTGAACCATTAAGTTCAATCTCATGGTGAGTAATATAGGTCTCAATAAGTTTTCGCTGTTTTATTAACCTATCTTTAATACTATCAATGTATTTTCTCATAACAACTAATGACAAAAAAAGTAGTACTACATAATCGAGAAACGATAGTGGGAGAGCATATCGTATAAATGTAGAGATATTCATCTTTGTAGTAAATAGTAGGTAGACCCCTATAGGATTACCTATAGGGAGAGCAACACTTCCAGTATTTGTAGCTAGAACACCAAAGATTATTAAGGGCTCCACATCTATCTTTAGTATCAATCCTATCTCTAGAATAAGCATAACTATATAGATTATACTCGTAACTTCGTCAACTACTGCAGCTAGAGCTGTAGCAAGAAGGCCTACAAGTGCTATTAACATGTACACATTGCCCTTGCTAAGGTTTAGAATCTTTATTGAGAGATATCTAAATACTCCCATCTCCCTTAGAATACCAGCAAAGCTCATGGAACCTATTAGGAAGAGTATCAAGTTCCATTCTATAGCATTGTGAATTAGTGATTGTGGTGATACAATAGATAGGAATATTATTATTACAATAGCAAGAATTGCTACACCTGTCCTCCACTCCATTTTTACTATAGTAGCTGCTATAACAAATAGAAATAGTGATAGGGCAAGACTCTGTATGTATATCATTGTGGGTGAGTTTATATCTATAGTGTGAGAACTAGTATTATTTCTCTCATAGATCCATGCATCAACTAGTTTTTTACCTATAGGATCGTTGCCAACTTTAATCATTGACATTATGGAATAAGAGATAATAAACAGTATTATGTATATTATAATCATTTTGTATATTGTTTTCATACTATTTTATCGCCATAATTCGATTAATATGTATTCCAATGGAATTAATAGTTTGCCTCTTGGCTAATATTTAAGCTTTGTGTTTACTAAACATTGTATTGTTATAAACGTGTTAACTGTCTATAAAACCTATCTATCCTAGTAATATAGATTTCTAATGGTGTTATATATAAGGTTAAAAGCTTCGATAATATTTAATGATGGTATTCCCAATCTAATACTTCTAAGAGCTATATAGACATTATATCTATTATTTATATGGATTGGAGCTAGATTAAGTCTATATGCCTTGATTAAATAGTCTAATCCATCATCAAGTACTATGGCGTTTCTTTTCTTTGTATTATCAATACATGCTCTATATAAACTATATTTATCTGGCCCCACTCCCCAGTCTCTACCTATAACTATATCTATATACCTTTCTAAGCCATATTTAGCAAGAAAACGCTGTATAATGTTTGAAGCCTGTTTTGATGCTATACATATTGGGAAATATCTATGTATCCTCTCAACATCTGTAACATGTATCAAGAGCTTAGCTTTATCCAATACACTCTCTTCATATTTCTCAATGATTTTCGAGGCCTCGTTATATATATCACGATTTTGGTTCCACAGTCTATGTAGACCTCTTCTAATGGATTCCCATCTATATAGATATCCCCTAGATACAAGCTCTCTTTTAATAGCTGTCCAATCTATTGGAAGTTCTGCTATAGTTCCATCAAAATCCATTATTAGAACCACATCCCTAGATTTTACTGTATCTAGAAATCTTTTTATCCATATAGAGCATTGTTGTTGGGAGGAAGCTATATAGCTATTCCATTTTTGTTTCTCTCTACCAAATCTCTTTATAGCTGTAACTATCTGAAGAAATGATTTGCCTAGATCCATTATATCCATATCCGTCTTCACAGGATTTCTAAGGGCGTCTAAAGACATTTTAAGCCATATTCTTAGTGATTTAGGTATATATCTAAGTCCATCTAGAACCCATGTAAATACACCTATAGATCCATATAAACTCTTCACCAATCCTCTTGCTCTTTCATATCCATAGACATAGAGAACTGTTGCAATAGCCGGGAAATGGAATCCTAGATGTATAGATAGATCTATGCTTCCCCAGAACTTTGGATTTATCTCAATGACGTAGTAATCTCCTGTTTCAGGATCCATCCTCGTCTCAATCATTATATGTCCACTCCAATTCAGTATTTCAATAGCTTTTCTACCAATTGATATAAGTGATGGGTCATAGACATATCCTCTAGCCTCAAGACTAGCACCACCTATAGGCTCATACTCAATAACTCTCTCATGAGTAAACTCTAGAAGTGGTTTACCCATATATGAAACTGTATAGTAACCTCTTCCAACACCCTCAACATATTCCTGGATAATGCATGGAGCTCTAGATCTAGCTTCTCTAATAGCCGAGTCATAGTCAAGATGATAACTAGGGTTTGAGGCATCTCCCAAACCCTTTACAACAAGTGGTGGTTTTAAAGAGCTAATTTCGTCTATAGAATCATTCCTATATAGAACTTGTCTTGGAAATGGTAATACACTACTCAATCTTTCATAGATTTTAACTTTATTAGATGCAAATAAAATATCTTCATACCTAGGAGCAACAACCTTTACACCTCTATCCTCAAAAACATCTCTATATTTGCTAAACATCAGGGTATCAATAAAATCTACTGGTACAACCCCTATACAGCCATGTCTATATGCAACTGAAGCAACAGCTAAAACCCATTTAACACTATTTCTCTCAACATTAAACATATATCTACTATCAAAATATCGTGATGCTAGAAAAGGATGAAAGGTATGGAAAACACCAATGGTTTTAAACATTAGAATCTTCTTAATAGATTTTGCTATAGCTATAGACTTTCTCGATGCTGCTGATGCTATCACTATACATTCTGTATCCAATGATGGGACACCGCTATTAATAAACCTCAGAAATATAGTGTTAAATACTTTTGTGTGGTGTCTATGGAGAAGATGTTACTAGTATTGACACATGATGTTGACTGGAGTAGGAGAGGCCCCTCTGAGTTACATGTGATTCAAAGGTTTGATAGATTTTCATTTGAGGATAAGCTTAGATTCTTTACATTGAGGGAGAATCTATATGATGGTATAAGAGATATTATGGAGGTAGAGGAGAGATATGGAATCAAATCAACATTCTTCTTCAGACCATTCTACGATGATAATACCTCTATTGAGCTTTATAGTGATATTATTTCAGAACTAGTTAGAAGGGGCTGGGAAATAGGGCTTCATGCAAATAATACAAGTTCTATTGAGTCTATTTCTCAGGAAAAGAAAGAGATTGAGAGGATATGTGGATGTAGAGTTAGGAGTATGCGAGCTCATTATCTAAGAATAGATATTTCAACTATAGGAAAGCTTAGTGCTATAGGTTTAGAGCTTGATAGTAGTATATGTCTATCAAGAGATGGTCTATCTATAGAGAGCTCAGGATGTTTCCTAATCGATAATGTTATTGAGTTACCAATAACAATTATGGATACATATATGTTTACATATTGGAGGATTAGTCCTGATAAAGTATTTGAGGTATTGTTAACAAGTCTTAGAAAATTATATGAATCTAGTATTAGAATAGCGACAATTTTATGGCATACAAATAGTATAAGGATGATCGGTGGTAGAGAGTATCTAAGGTTTATTGAAGATTTATTGAGATATGAATGGATTGAACCTATAAGGGTTATTGATATAAGGAGTCTTAGATATCTATGTACTAATAGGAATATTATCTAAACTCGCTAGAATGTCTTTATCAAACCGCTTCTTATTGCTATATCCATATATTTTCTAGCTCTATAGATATGCTCCCTAATTTCATATTCAAGTTCATTTCTAGATAGTTTTCTTCTTGCGTATCCAAGCTCCATTGCTTTCTCTGCAACAGCTATAGCCTCTCTAACATACATCTCTTGTTCCTCCATACTAGGTATAATTCTATCTTCACTAAGACCTGTTTCCTCAGTATACTTCGCAATTGCATATGCAGCAGCTATAAACATTTCATCAGTCATCTTCCTAGCTCTAACAGTTAGAATACCTCTAAATACAGCTGGAAATCCAAGACTATTATTTACCTGGTTTGGAAAATCAGATCTACCTGTAGCAACAATTCTTGCACCAGCCCCCTTCACTTCCCAAGGCCATATCTCTGGGATGGGATTTGAACATGCAAATACAATTGCATCTCTATTCATCTTCGATACCCACTCCTTCTTAATGACCCCTGGACCTGGTCTAGACATGGCTATAACAACATCAGCTCCATCCATAGCTTCAGCTATTCCACCTCTAACATTGGGACTCGTCTCTATAGCTAATTGATACTTCCATGGATTATACCTCTTGATATGCTCCATATCCTCTCTCTCTGGATAGATAATGCCTTTAGTATCAACAGCAATAATATTCTTAGGATTTGCACCAACAATCTTTAGATATCTATAGATAGCTATATTAGCAGCACCAGCACCTATAAGAGCTATTCTCACATCCCTAATATTTTTACCAACAATCTTCAAAGCATTAATTAGAGCTGCAATTGTTACTAAAGCAGTTCCCTGTTGATCATCATGCCATACAGGTATGTCGAGAATCTCCTGAAGTCTCTCAAGAATATAGAAACACTTAGGGCTCTCAATATCCTCAAGATTTATAGCACCAAAGCTATATTCCAATGATTTTACTATCGATATAAATCTATCTGGATCCCTCTCATTGATTACTAGAGGAATTGCATCAACACCTCCAAGATATTTGAATAAAAGAGCTTTTCCCTCCATAACAGGTAGAGCTGCAAGAGGACCAATATTACCTAATCCCAGCACTCTTGAACCATCACTAACAACAAGAGCGGTATTACATCTATTAGTATATTCACATGAAATATCCTCCCCCATCATAATAGCATCATATATAGCTTTACTAGTAGCTGCAACACCAGGTGTATACCAAATAGAAAAATCGTTGATATTCTCTATAGGTACCTTTGGCACAACCTCTATCTTACCCCTATAAAGCTTATGCATGGATAAAGCCTTAGCATTAAGCTTATCATCTAAAGCCATAGACATCACACAGCATTAATCTATGTCTAGAACTCTAGATATAAATCTACATCCTTGAATAATGGTGAGAGGTATTGAGTATATATCCTCACTGCGGGGCAACATCATCTAATCAGTCTCGGAGATCACAGTCATCTAAAACATTAATTATGTGTAGAAGATATTAAGTTTAGATGTACTTAAATTCAAAAGCTATATATGAAGATAATGTAATATAGCGTCTATGGCGATACATATGAATAATCATAAAATCTTTAGAATGTTGTTGACTATATCCATAGCAGTTCTATTGCTATACATTGTCTCTATATACATGATGCTAAAGGCTTCTAATAACTCTAATAGCTATACAAATATCGATGTCTATATAGATAGCTATGGAATTATGCATGTATCTATGGAGATAAAACCAATTGCTACTGGTATGACAACTATCCATCTTCCAATACCTCCAGTTATAGCATCAATAGATGTTGCTGTTGATGGTAGAACTATACCATTTATCATATGTGATAATGAGAGCTACATATGTGTACCTATAGAGGAGGGCATATCCATAATTAAAATAAACTATATTGCCAATACCTCATTATCACAAGGAATCTTCGAAGTTATTGTCAAACCATATACAAATGTTTCTCTCACCATAGCCCCAAATATAATTCTATTGGGTATCCCAACAAACATATTTAAAGGGCCAGAGATAAACAATGGGAATATGACTATAGTATTCCTTGTTACAGAGCCCTACACAATTAGATACATGGTTAGGAGCTCTATAGAGATACCATCTACATCTACTACCTTCACTACATCTATACCTCAATATGGTGAAGCTCCAAAGACATCAACGACATCTCTAGATATTCACAGCATTATTATAGTTATAGCTGTTGTTATCGCCATAGCTATAATAATGCTCTACATCTTTATCAGAAGAAGACATGTCCATGGCGAAGAATCTGAAGTGCTTGGGGATATTGATACAATGATTATAAAGAGTCTTGAGAAAAAGGGTGGTTCTGCTTTTCAGAGTGAGTTACAGAGGGCTATCCCAATACCAAAAACAACTCTTTGGAGGCATATCAAAAAACTTGAGAGGATGGGTATAGTTAGAATTGAGAAGGTGGGTAATCAGAACAGAGTTGTTTTGGTTAAGAGGCGCTAACTTGATTTATCTTCTATTCAAAGTATATGAAACACTAGTTTCACGGTGTACTATATAAGGCTATACAACCTATCTTATACTTAGGTGGGTAGACTCATGAAAAATAACACAAGTCTGAGTATGAGAGGTGTAATGGGGTTTGCAACAATATTGGTGATAGTTATAGGAATACTTAGTGCTATAACCCTTCCAATAACATTGTATGTAAAAACAGTTGCGGAAGAGACAAGCACAACAACTACCACAACCAATACAGAGAACAGAGGTGTTCTAGTAGCACAGCTAATGCTTATAAGAAACATGCTATCTAGGATGCTGAACATCAATATATCTACAGAGCTTAGACAAGCAATAGAGAACTTCTTAACCAAAACACAGAATGTTTCAGCCTCTCTACCAGTAGATCAGCTAAAGGCATATATAGATGAGGGACACAACCTATTGGGGCAGGTAGCTTCAGAGATTAGGAATATGTATAGCTATAGACATGAGGTTGAGGAGCGATATGTACAGCAACTCAGGTTGATGCTTGAGAATAGGATTAGGCAATGTGCAAGACTATACAATGTTTCTGAAGAGTATATAGACAAGATATTAATGAATATGTCAAGTGCTAAGAATGTAAAAGATTTTGCAAAAGCCTTAGCAGAGATGAATAAGATTGTTGCTATGTATAGATATAGAGCATTTGGAGATAAGCTTGTTGAGATAAATATAAAGGGTATTGAGAGAAATGTCAAGGGACTTGATAAAGCATATAAAGAGCTTTCAAAAGCTGAGGAAATTCTCAATAAAACTATTGAAAAGCTTAGAGATGTAAACGTCTCTCAAGTAGCTGTTGAAAATCTTGAGGAGGCTATTGAGAAGATATCCCTTGCCAAGGAGTTGATAAGAAATACTACAAAGGTAATCGAGGAAGAGGGTATAGATATTAAGAAGGCTCTCAATAAGAGTCTAGAGAAACTTGCGTCAAGGGTTAACGATACAATTGAGGAGCTTAGAGAAGAGCTCAAGGAGATGCTGGATAACGCTATAAAGATTAATGATACAAGGCTTATGGAAGACATTACCCAGCTTCTCCAGAAGCTAGACAACCTAAGTAGAATGATTGTAACAAATAATGTATCTATATATCAGGCTCTCAGCATATTGGCAAAGATAAAAGTTGAGGCTAAAGCTATTGAGAAAATGCTTGAGTTTAGCGTTAGAGTAATGCCTGCTGTTGATAAGGCATATAGTGTAGCTCTAGAGAGAGCTGAGAAGCTTCTAAATGAAACAAAAGAGATGGTGGAGTTTATAGAGAATAAGAGTATTGTATGTATACAAACAGTCTCTCCACCACCTCCAATAGTATGTAGATATAACATCACAATGGTTCTAGAGAAGGCTAGAAAGGACATAGAAATAGCTGAGAAGCTTATAGAGAATGCAACTAAGCTCTATGAAGAAGGTAAAAAGGTTGAAGCGTTACTGACTCTAAACAGAGCTAATGCTATATTGAGTATGGTTAGAGCACAGCTAATGCCTATATACATGTTGTTAAAGATGAGTGAACATAGAGAAATAAAAGTTCCAACAATAACACCTCCAAAACCTGGGAACATTACTAGTGGGAAAGATATTGAGAAAAGGTTGGAGGATCTTGAAAAGAGGCTGAATGAAACTATAGAAAAGCTGAACAATTTGAGCAACAAGCTTCAGAGAACTGGTGAAAGATCTAAAGCATTAATGTATATAGTTAGTGGGCTAAGAATTAAGGTAGCAGAGGTACAGAAGCTTATAGAGAATTCCAAGAGATATCTGTCTATGGGTAACGAGGATCTGGCATTGATAGGTATTGCTAATGCTGAATCACTATTGAGTAGCATAGAAGAGACGCTAAACAATATAGAAGAGTCATAGGTGTATCCTATACACAACTACATATTTTAATCTTTTTAACTTGTTATAGTCAAATCAAATAAAATATGTGTTACCTAGGGTTGAACCACATGGATAGATTGAGGAGTATAGATGTAGTAATCTATCTATCCTTAGCATTGTTGATACAAATACTATCTGTATATATAAACAATGTATTGGTTTTTGGATCCGGTGTATCAGACATAGATGTGTTTATAAATAGCTATGGGGTTGCCAACGCCGTCCTACAAATAGATCTAGATATGGGGCTTAACAATATAACACTTCCTGTAGCACCAATAGAAGAATCTATAAGTATTAGTTGCAGTGGTCATGAACTTCCATTTGTATATGAGAATGGGGTGCTATACATCGTATCAGATAGATCATGTAGTGCTATGATAAGCTATATTGCAGATGTATCGTATAGTAACAATACATTCACTCTAGATATAGCTACACCATATAAAGTTGTTCTCACCATACCGAGAAACATATTGCTAATATCTATGCCAAACAATATAGTGTCTATAGATGAGAGAGATAATAATACTATAATAACATTCCTAGGCCCTTCAACAATAATATACACAATTCTACCTACTACAACAACCCCTATATCAATCCCCATAGACACACAGACACAGATTTCCACATCAGTACAAATATCTTCATCAACCATACCCACAACATCTACATCTACCATCGAGACCCATACAACCCAGGTAGTAACAACATCTCTAGTTATAACTACTATGCTAACAACATCTGTTAGCCAAAGTGTGTCCTCTCCACAAATATCTATTCAATCAACATCTGTATCACCAACAACTTCGACAACGATGCAGGGAGCAACCACAACAGCAACACAATCTCCATCTCTATTGTATCAATATCTAGTACCTCTAGTGATAATCATAGTTATTGCTGTTGTGGCTATAGCGGTAGTGTTTATCTTGAGGAAATAAATTGGTCAATCCTTCTCTCTTTCAACATTTTTCTAATTATATATGATTTTTCTGCCCATGTCCTTGAACCTACGACACTATATCTATCTAAGATATTTAGTGCCTCCCTAATTGTTTCTACAACAAATGGCTTATCTCTATACATCTCCCTAAGCTGTTCTCTCACAAACCACACACCTATAGGTATATCGAAACCAGGGTAGATCTCTCTCAAAACAACAGCTGTAGCCTTCCTACCTATTCTCTCAAGATATTCAGCTGTTGCTAGCCTAGCTGCATAGTAGCATCCACCTATAGCTGCATAGTCCCTTCTATTAGCTGTATAAAGCTCGTAGTCACCCTCAATAACAACTGTATCTCCATACATATTCCATGTTGATCTCGGGAACCATGCCTCCATCCACTCAAAGCTCCATTCACCGGGTATTAGTATCGATACAAATAGGTTTTTGTGTATAGATCTGACAAACACATATATCTTGTCTATCTCTTGGTAATACTTAATCCTATTCTCTATCAAAAACTTTGAGATAGTGTCGTCAACAGCTGTTATAGACCATCTTGTGGGTACAAGTCTCCTATTCTCCTTCCTCCCAAGAGCACCAACACTAAGGAGACGCTGAATGACGGTAACAGGTGTATTGCTTCTATATAGCTCTACTATAGCTATAGATGCTTTTGCATCTGCATCACTATAGAATTTCTCTATAACCCTAGAACTAGCTCCAGATCCCACAACCCTAAACTCCTTCAATGGAGCTCTAGGTCCTATGGGAGGCTCAAACTCGCTTAGATTAAAACCCTTTGGGGGTTTCTCCAAATGCATCTCGATATCCACAGGCTTTAGGCTTAGGACGACTTCGTGTATAGAACTAACAAATCTATTCTCAATATCTCTAACCATAACACGTGTTCTACCCAGGATAAGGCTCATCCTCATATCAATGATATCTTCAAGTGGTAAAGAACTCCATTGTTCGGGGAGATCATATATAGATGTATCACCAGATATGGGGGGTGTGAGAGGACCTATATATACATATGGATAACCAATTCTACCGACGAATACCGAGGGTGGAGATGAACCTAGGAGTTCAGTAGAACTTCTCATCTCAATAGCTTTACTCCATAGACGAGTTCTAGTAATAATTGGGCAGTATGCTTTTCCACACAGATATCTAGCTCCTCTACACAATAAGCATAGCTTTGGATCTATATTGCTATCCTTCCCCAAGTTTTAACCCTATAGAAATACTTTTCTTCTAGAAGATATTAACACTTCCCTTCTAGAATTAATCGTGTGGTAGTGGAATATAGCGTGTTGTACAACTACATAGAAGCTTTTTATGTAATTCCGTTACACGTTCAGAATCTCCATAGACAATAACTGTCAGGATACATTCACCTGCTATATGGTGATGAGAATGACTTACTATTATATCTCTATAATCCTCAAATACCTCATCTATCTTAGGCTCTCCACCCTTATTACGAACAATGAATATACCTCTACATATATGTTTCTTTGTAAAATGTTTGTATTCTTCGATATAGCTTCTAATAGCTTCTTCAACAAGACGAGATCTATCTAAGCCAAAGTTTTTCGCTATTTCATCTAGTGCCATAGCTATATCGCTATTAATAGATATGCCAAATCTCCTCTTAGCCAAAGACCTTCAACCTCTTTAGTATATATACTAGGAGATATATAAACAGTACTATAATCCCTATAGCACCTGAGGGAGCTAGATTCATATCTATAGATATCTTCAGCCCCAATAAACTCGATAATAGAGCTATAAAGATACTTATTATGAGGACCATATAGGAGCTTTCAGATATAGTCATAGCGATTTGAGCTGGTAGGAGTATTAATACATGTTCTAATACAAATCCAACAATCTTTAATAGTGCTACTGATGCAATAGCTACAATGGTATACAGAGCATAGCTATAGATCCAAGGCCTGCTCAACCCTATCTTTACATACTCTCTATCTATACCCATATACACATTAACACTATATGTAGCTATAGCAATAAGCATAGCTATTATACATACAGCTCCAAGGAGATAAACATCATTCCATGTTGATAGCAGAGGATCTCCTAAGATAATACTCCATAGATTATAGCTAACACTATATCTTGTCAAAACATGGTATAGAGCTATAACACTACCAGAAGATGATAGTGCAACCATGGCTGAAGTAGCTATATCTGGATCAACACCCTTCTCTATGGCATAACCAACAATATATATTAGAATCATAGAGATGATTATAGACCATATAAATTCGTTAAAAATCCCAATGCTTCTACTAAGAACTATTGATATAGCAATAGCAAATAATGCTGTATGGGGACCCTCTGTTGCAAGGAAGTAGAATCTTCTTGCTGCAATCAATGGGCTTAGAACACCATAGATAGTAGCAGAGAGAATAAATATTAATAGCCATACAATAGGTGTTGTAAAAACCATATATATTGTAAGTATTAGTAGGATAGAGAAGAGGAGTAATAGGATATATCTATTATTCACATTCTCACCCATCTTCTATACAGTAGAACTATTGCTATGAGAATTGCTATGGCTATTATGATATAGAGTAGAACTCTAACATCAACATTATAAAGATTTGCTGAAGGCTTTGTAGAAGATGTTGAGAGGCTTTGAATAGAAAGCTTTGATACATATTCAAGTGTATCGATAATTGAGTTAGTTGCTACTATATCTGGTAATACTAGGATAGGCCTATTGTATTTCTCCGACATTTCAATCAATAGACTATATGCACTAGAACTATTTGTAGTAAGTATAATGACATTTGTATTATTTTTCAATATGTTTTCAGCCATAATAACATCGTTTGGTATTATGGGAGCATCGTGTTCCTTCTGGATAATAAATACATTTCTTATTCCAAGCCAATAACCTATATATTGTAACACAAGTGTATCGAGTATAGCTATATATTTATCAAGCTTTGGAGTATTCACCGATATATTTCTAATTTCATCTATCAAAGAATCTATCTTAGAGCTATAGATATTGCTACACTCTGGTCTGGTAGATACGAGGATATTTCTAAGGTATTCTAGGAACGCTATATAGTTGTCTGGATAAAATAGTAGTGCATGGTAGTTGGGTTGACCTGTTGCTGGATTGGTTAATATAGTGATGTTTGGAATAGACGGAATCTCTATTAGCTTCGCCTTCAACTCCCCCTCATCAACAAGCTCTCTTATCCTTATCTCAAAGTGTGTATGGGCTGTAGAGATAATTATATCTGCCTTCCTAAGATTTTCTACATCAGAGGGTGTAAGCATATATTCATGGGGATCTATACCAGGTCTTAATAGATATATAATTGAGTCGTTCCCACATAGTATACGTGATAGATCTTTGTAGAGCCATGGAAATGTTATAACTATGGTCAATCCATTATCATTGTTGGCTAAACCTAGAGATATTGCTACACTAGTATTCATAGTGATTAACAGTGTTATTAGTATGGATATAACTGTTATTCTCATAGATATTACCGCAAATGTTATGTGCACAGAAAATTTATAAGCTTTACTAGAGCTGTGCACATTAGGAGAGCTACAGTGTTGCTAGAGACAAGAAAATTGACGATAGGATATGGAAAGCCTCTGGTTAGAGATATAGAGCTATCTCTTGATAGAGGAGAGCTATTACTAGTTATGGGTCCTAATGGCGCTGGTAAAACAACATTATTAAAAACCTTAGCAGGACTTTTAACACCTTTAGATGGGCATATATATATTGATGGTGTAGAGGTTACCCATAATCCAAAGAGTGTTGGGAGATATATTGGCTATCTACCCCAACTCTCATTGTACAACACATCAATTTTTCCAATAACAGTATATGAATTTGTTAAGAATGCTTATGAGATCTATCTAAAATCTCTCGATATTCGGCTATCTAAAAATGAAATTGTTAGAAGGGTAGCAGAGGTATTGGATATGGTTGGAATAGATAGGGAGTTATGGGGTAAAAGTATATGGAAATTATCTGGTGGTCAGAGACAGAGAGTTTTATTAGCTAGAGCATTAGTGCATGACCCATTGATACTATTGTTAGATGAACCCTTCTCATCTATAGATCCAGAGGGTAGGAAGGTATTTGCAGATATGATAATAGATTTAAAGCGAGATAAACTCATTATCTTAACATGTCATGACCCTATAATCTTAGTTAATCAAAGTGATAATATAATGGTTATTGGCAGAGGAAGCTATGTTATAGGGAAACCCGGTGAGGTGCTGAGGGATGAAATTCTAAGGAAATTCTATGGTGATAGCATTTTCGGTGTAGAGAAACATATCCATATATATGATTTTCACAGCTAATTCTCAGCATTCCTATTGCCTACAAATCTCAGTAATATTCTATCCCATCGTATAAATAGAAATAGAGCCATTATAACCAGAAGGAGAATTGTTGTAACTATAAACATTATAACGTCACTAAATTCAGATTCAATACTTTCACCAATTACAGATCCCCATAGACTTCCAGCAGTAATTACAATATATGTCATTAAGATCTTTCCTAGTAATGTAAATGGCAATACTTTCTTTAGATCGAAACCCAGTAGTCCAAGTGGTAGATATAGCAGCTTATCAGGTGCTGGAGTTAAAGCAAATAAAAATGCTATTAGTGGCATCATCCATGAAGCTTTTTTTCTCTAGATATCTAAGAAGAGTATTGAGTCTTACAACATATTCTGTATCTTCAAGCACATCCTTACTTCCTCTACCAATTACCCATGCAACTGCCTCTCCCAAACCAGCACCAACACCACTTACTATTGAAGCTATAATAGGATTTAACTGAATTGTTGCTGCTATTAAGAATACAATATATGTATAGGGTATAGGTAGAAGTGCTATACATGAGATAAAAGATAGTATAAATATTGATATCATTACCGGAAAACCTAGTATAGTCCTTATAACATATTTTCTAAATGCAAAGATTATAATGCTAATTATAATTAGAGCTAGAAACATTGAAATACTTTCCCCAAGTTTAACTATCCTTTTCCTGGCACTCTTCAGCATTCTTGTCCCTCTAATCATATTGGGGTATGAAGATTAAAAGTATGTTTAATCTTAATATTTAATAGTGTTAAAAAATTAAAATAATGCTATGATAATAAGATTCAGATAGTCGAGGCGTTTAGCTGATGAAAATTAGAGTGAGACTCTTCTCAATATATAGAGATGTTGTTGGAAGAGAACAGATAGAGATTGAGGTATCTAGTGGTATAAGTGTTAATGAAATTATTAACTATCTCATGGATATGTATCCCAAATTGAAAAGCGTTTTCAGTGAGATAAAACCATTGGTATTAATAAATGGTGCTATAGTTGATGAGAACAATATAGTTGATAGCGATGCTGAAATAGCAATTATACCACCTGTCTCTGGTGGTATGGATAATAGGATTAAAACAGGGTTATTCTTAAATGATACAGATATTGATGTTGATAAAGAAGTCAAAGAATTGATAACTGCTACTGAGGGTGAGGGTATCGGTGCAATAACTATTTTCATCGGAGTAGTCAAGGACTATGTTGAGAATGCTAAAGTTAATGAACTTATATATGAGGTTTATGAGCCATATGCTTCTAGATATCTTGAAAAAATTGCGAGGGAGGAGATTGAGAGGGGTAGGATAAAGGCTATAAGGATTTTCCATAGGGTTGGCAGTGCAAAGCCTGGTGAAAAGACTTTGTTTATAGCTGTAGCTGGTACTAATAGAAAGGAATCTATTAGTGCCTTGGAAGAGGTTCTGGAGAGGGTTAAACATGAGGTTCCGATATTTAAGCTTGAGAGAAGGGAAGATGGGGAATACTGGATAGTTGGCGATGGTAGAAGGGTTAAGAGGGTATAGATATACATTATCTCTATAGTATAGCTTTCATAATCTCATTTCTAGATGGTATCTCTATGGATAAGGTGTTGAGTAATAGAGATAGCGAATGTTTGTCAATTTCAGGGTCATATCTATAGAGGTTTACTGCCTTTTTTAGCAATGATATATCGATATTTGTTTTTAGTGAATACCACTCTAAGAATCTTGTAGGATCAGCTAGGAATCTCTCTATAGACATCCTATAGATAGAACCTAACTTCTCAATATTCTCAAAGCCAAGTCTTCTCGATATAGCTAGAGTACAACAGTGATATATCTCTTCAAGATCTCCACACCCTAAGACCTTTCTAGCACCAAGCATCTCTATAGATAGTGATAGAGGATGCCAAACAATAATATACTTAGCTAAGCCTCTTTTAGCAATACTAATAGCCTCGCTAGGGCTATAGAAATAATTTGTATCACTAGCATCAATAAGCCCTCGTTTAATAGCTATATATCTACATAAATCCATTGTCGAAACATTACTAGATACGACGATATTCCTCCTACTCTCAGGTATTTCATAGATATATGAGCCTCCACCAGCTCCACCACCAACAATAACAATATCCCTAGACAGTATATATCCATAGAGCTCTGTTACCAGAGGACTTAAAGCCATATCAATATTACCCTTTATCATTTCAACCATGGTTTGAATAGCATTTGGATAAACATTAACCTCTACATCTATATCCATAGAATCCTTAACCATTTTAACAAAGTAGCCCAAGAATAGATATTCACTAGACCATACAATTCCCATCCTAAGCACCTTGTCACTAGACCTATGATATATCTGCAATGGTTTAACAATATATGTAGTTCCAATCTTAATTCGTTGAATCAATCCCTGTCTCTCTAAATCTCTAAGAATAATACTTAGATAGGATCTTGATATGTTTAGTAGGTTGGGAAGTTGTGATTGCTGTATCCCCCCAGGATTTTTAGAGAGTATATCAAGTATCTTCTGTATTACTCTAGAGTGATCAATATGTGATATCATTATCTCACTATTCTCTAAAAAACACTATGCTGAGAAGCTATATAAGGTATATGGATGAATTCCATCTATCGATTAACGACATCTCAATGTATTATAGACTAATGCTGTTTTTTGTATATGTCAAGAGATATACTATATCTATCTCCTTCCTTTTCACCGAATCCGGGTCTACATAAAACATTGTATTCCTTACAAAGGCTCTTTATTATTGAGAATAGATCATTCCATCTATATCTCTTTACCTCTTTCACAATATCTATTAAATATTTGTTTCTCATCATAAATGGCTTTATATGGAGTGAATCATAGTATAGTATGCTATTTGTCTCCTTAGCAATCGTTAATATCTCCCTTATAGTATTAATATCATCATTTATTCCAGGAACTATAGGGCCAAAAAATATCCATACCTTTATCCCGGCTTCAGAAAGCTTACGAATAGCATTTATCCTTGCCCAAGGTGGTGAAGCTCTAGGTTCGAGAAAAGCCATTGAGTTATCTATAGATGTTATTGTTATACCCACATCTATAAGATCACGATATTTTGTTAGAAGATCAATATCCCTTAGAATAAGACTACTCTTAGTTTGTATACTAATAGGGAATTTCTTTGTAGCTAGAATCTCTATACTACCTCTAGACAGTTTATATATAGCTTCTACAGGTTGGTAAGGATCTGTAATAGTTCCTATACCAACAACACCTCTCTTAATGCTATTAACCTCTCTTTGTAGAACATTGAGAAGATTCTTCTTAACAGCTACAACCTCTCCCCAATTATCAGATATATATCTATCACGTGTATATAGCCTTGCATAACAATAGAGACATCCATGATAACATCCAAGATAGGGATTTAAAGCATAGTCAATATCTGGTAAGCCTGAGGGTGATAATGCCGATGATATCTCAATCTCGATAATCTTCAAGATATTCTACACCTACAAGATAAAATTGTTATAGAGACAAAATCTCTAGTAGTAAAGGAAGAGCTGTTTCAATTTCTCTAGACATCTTCTAATACCTTTAATCACTCTAATACACTATCATCCTCCTTCCATAGAATTCTTCACTTCACTCTCTTAGTGAATAGACTATATATCTATTACCTCATACAGCTTATAGTACTTATAAATCTATTTCCTATATATGGCCAAAAGACGATTTTTCATCACTTTTACCATTTCTAACTACTTCTAATTCCTCTGTATGTATCATGTTCATAGCTAGGATAAATCCTATGTTTTGTTATGAAATCCTGTGTACTTCAAAGAGCTTACTTACAAAGGATGTCATGAGAAGAGCTATATAGAGGTGATGAATAAATGAAAATTGTTTAAATTTTATGATGAAGCTAAAGCTCTTTACCGCTCCTCTAATGATGTAGATGTTCTTATAGTAGTTGGAGAATCGTCTATAAGTCTCCAAAGACCTTTCTTTATATCTATCAGCATTATTCCAAATAGACTTGAAACATAGTCGCTTAGAATAACTTCATGTATATATGGATTGACTATGACATTAGCTATAATTTTCTTTGGTTCTCTATCACTTAAAATAAGCTCTAATTCACAACAGATTCGCTATATATTGTTGTAGTTTCTCCACCACCAGTTTCTAAAACAATTGTATGTGCTTCCTTGGGGCCATAGACCGAGTCTTTTAGTAACTTCAATAGGTATTACAATATCTGGTGCATCATTCTCAAAACCACTGTTGACTAAGGCTGATGTCTCAACAATATTATTATTATGTCTAATTCTAATCCTAACTCTACACACCATTATTTGATAACATATATTTTTCTCATATATCCCAGCTTCTTCCTAGGCCCTATAGCTCTTCTAAATTCTCTCAAGATCTTTAGAACTTCATCATCTAAAGGCTTAGACATTTTCAATCCAATATAGTTCTTCCTTAAGAAACTTATATAGCTATGTGATACTATAGAGTTTTGAGTCTTAAAAAATTTTGATGTGCTATAGGGATATTTGTCTATTCCATAACAGTTCTAAAGATTCATCTATAGTTAATGAATTTTAATTAGCTTTCTATAGATGGATTAAACCATTAAAATGCTATACCTTTGCTATCTTTTTGAATTCCTCTGTTGTTTTCCAAAACCTTTTTAGTTCTCCAGATTTTGCTTGTTCAACAAATTTTTCGAACCACTTCCAATCTCTTTCATATACATGGTAGCTATCAGCTATATGGATATATCTACCTGGCTCAACACCAAGTTCATTTGCTACAAATCTCTGTAGCTCTGTAAATGCATACATATTCATGAAAGCAGCCTTGAATGCATCATTGCTTCTCATATGTATATGCATAACGAGTTTTCCATCTATAACTCTAAACCATATCCTCTGTAGACATGGTGGATGCTCAGTCTCTAAATCTTTCCACGGCTGCCATGTTATTGCCTGTGCTCTTCTCGTATATGGAGTCTTCCTAAGCTTTTCTACAATCTTCTCAATCTGGTTAACAATTCTTCCATCTGGTAGTCTATAGGCAAAAAGTCTCTCATGATATGTATAGCCAAATTTCTCAACTAGATAGTCGTGAATCCCATGGATAATCTCATCAACATATTCAAAAAGACCCTTTAGAGAACCTGCAACAATACCCTTTAGATGTATCCTCGGCTCTGAAAACGGGTTTCTAACAACTATTACAGCAGGTGCATCAATACTTCTCTCATTATACTCAGTCTCAATTACAACACCTTTCTCACTAAGCATCACAAGACTCCTCTCCCATGCCTCAGGCAAAGAATCTGCCTCGAGATAGACTATAGACATGTTTATCCCAAATACAATATATTTTCGCTTGTCCTAGTTATTATCTAGAGAGCTAGGAGAAACTTTAAGTATAGAGGCTTTTAACTATATTGATTAAGATCTCAACAACTTCTCTACTAGTCGTTTGCTAATCTATCTACATCTCTACACATAACAGACTACATAAAACAATGAAAATTGGAATATCAATATGTCAGACACCTCCTTCAACTCCATTTATTAAACTCTCATAAGAATACTTATCACACATTCTATCCATATAGACTATTGCAATAGGCTCTATGCAATATTTATAAACCTATATATAAGCTTATTTTACATATCTAGAGATTGTACGTACCTTTATTGTTATGAATGTGCACTCATTATTCTAGTTGACACCTTTGCAATAACTCTATTGCCAGATCATAGCCTTTATACCATTGATGGTTGAAGAATATTGCCTTTGATGATCTGCAAAAAGATTTAAAAATCTTTATCAAGTTATTGTAGATAGAACTCTGAATCCATATATGGAAACTACAATAGGAAAGGGATAGACAGGTCATAACCCGGAATCCAATAAATGGAATTGAAAGTACAGGTTGTCTTCCGATCATGACTGGAACACCTGCGAGAGGCGAATCCAATAAATGGAATTGAAAGTTGCAAAGAATATTGTTCAGCTGGGCGAGAACGGGGCATCTGGACACGACTGAATCCAATAAATGGAATTGAAAGTCTTCGATGCGTGGTACGATGAGTCGAAGAAGCAGTACATAGGAATCCAATAAATGGAATTGAAAGTGTTGAAAATACCGCATAATCATAACCACCGTAAAACGCTAGAACACCTGAATCCAATAAATGGAATTGAAAGATCTTCCGTTATAACAAGGTATTCCGCAAGTGTAGCTAGTTGTGGAATCCAATAAATGGAATTGAAAGTACTTGGGATGATAGGTCTTGGTGTAGCTACATGGATATTTGTTGGAATCCAATAAATGGAATTGAAAGAGGTATGTTATCAGGTAGTAGGTCTGGGCTGGGATAATTACGTGGGGTGAATCCAATAAATGGAATTGAAAGAGCCATATCCCAACCTATTATTGCAAAATTATATTTATTTAGGAATCCAATAAATGGAATTGAAAGTTCTTAACAATGTCCTCGACTATATGTATCTGGAGAGCGTTTGGTAGAATCCAATAAATGGAATTGAAAGATTTCCAGATCGGAAGTTGTTATCATTTATCCACACACTATACTTTATGGAATCCAATAAATGGAATTGAAAGGTATATCCTTAGCTGCTTAAGTTTCTCTTCAAGCATCTTCTCATCTAGGAATCCAATAAATGGAATTGAAAGAACTATGTTATATGTGAAGAACCCTACAAGTGTGTTTGTAAATCCAGAATCCAATAAATGGAATTGAAAGTTGGAATTCTGTATGTTATCATTGAACCTGCTAATGGAATTGACACTAGAATCCAATAAATGGAATTGAAGGTGGGTGTGGAGATTTTTAAGTGTATTGATTATTGATAGAGAATAATGGGAATTCGATGAGTGTATTTGGATGTTGGTTAGGGGAGTGATAGGTTTTCTGTAAATATTTTTCTAAATAGTGGGTCTATGGAGAGCTCTATATATTTCACTTTTCTGGTTAGTTCTTCTGCTTCCCTCCTAATTTTAATAGATTTTAGTGCTAGTTTTGCTCCGCTGATAGCTGTATTGCCCACAAAGACAATTTTGTTGGTGTCCACCTTAGGTATTAGTCCTATGGCTATAGCGTTTTCAATATTGATGTAGCTACCAAATGAGCCTGCGATAAATATCTTTGATAAGTCTTCAGCATCTATACCTGCTCTCCTCAGGATAATCTCTATGCCGCTGGCTATAGCTGCTTTTGCTAGGATAAGCTCATTGATATCCTTTCCATATACAGCTATATCCCTACCTATCCCTGTTTCACTACTCCAAGCAACTATAAACCTAGGACCTTCTTCATCATCTAAAACAATTCTCTTGGAATCTATATCTCTATTAAACCTACCCCTCCTATCTATTATGTCAAGTCTATACAAATTTGCGACAATATCGATATAGCCCGAGCCGCATATCCCAATAGGCTTTACATTATCTATAACATTATATCTAACGATATAGTCTCTAGAATCATTGTCAAAATATATGAAGACTTGGTCTATAGCTCCAGATGCAGCTCTCATACCAAATCTCATTGTAGCACCTTCAAATGCTGGTCCTGCAGGTGTTGAACATGCATATATCTCTCTCCCTGTATTCAATAGAATCTCTGTATTTGTTCCAATGTCTATGAGTAGACATGGCTCTTCACATTTGTTTAGCTCTACAGCTATAGCATCTGCAACAGCATCTCCACCAACATATCCAGCTATATTTGGAAATGTATATACAACTCCATTCTCATTGATTTTCAATCCTATATCTCTAGCCCTAAGCCTTAGCCCCCTCATACTTATAGGTACATATGGTGCTATCGCTAAATATCTTATTTCTACACCAAGGAATAGATGATGCATAACAGTATTACCAACAACAACAGCTTCATAGATATTCTCCCTCTGGACACCAGCCCTCGAGATAACTCTATCAATCAAACTATTTATTCCCTGAACAACAAGATTTTGAAGCTTAACAAGATTCTCCCTATCCTTTAACGCATATGTAACTCTAGATATTATATCTGCACCAAAAGATATCTGGGGATTAGGCATAGACTCTATAGCTATAGTCTCACCAGAGACTAGATCAACTAGATGGAGAACAATCTTAGATGTACCAATATCTATAGCTATACCATACATCCTCTTACTGGTATCCCCAGGCTCAACATCTATAACCTTCTCATTATTCCATAGAGCTATGGTTATATTCCATTTAGCTACTCTAGCTACCTCAGGAATCTTTCTAATAACATCTATAGGTATCTCAATATTGTCTAGACCAGAATCTATTCTCTCTAGAATCCTATCTATATCTGGTTTAGGATCCTCAAGACTAGGTATAGGAGCAGATATAAAGATTTTTCTTATAGCTGGTTCCAATGGAATGCTTCTCTCATAGCCAATATCAGCAGATCTATACCTCTGAAAAACACTTTCAGGGGGTATAGTAACTCTAAACTCACCACTAAGAAGCTTTACCTGGCATGCCAATCTATATCCTTGGGAGATACCCTTATCACCAAGAATCTTAATCTCATTGGGTGTAGGTGGAGATAGTTCTCCTCTACCCTCAACTATAACCTTACACTTACCACATATACCAATACCACCACATTCAGCTCTAATAGGTATTCCTATAGATCTAGCAATATCTAGAAATGTTCTACCAGATAAACTCTCTACATATCTATTATACGGCTTTATCTCTACCATAACCTCCTTAGACATCTATATTCACAGCATAGCTCAAAATATCAATTCCAACTTTATAAATCTTAGATGAGAAGATATTTACATAAACGATGAAAGAAACTCCATAGATGATAAAATACTGTGTTTATAAACCTTTAGAGAGTTTTTAACCATAGGTGGTATAAACATGGCTGTAAAGACATCTATAGCTGTAATAGCCATTATAATAGCTCTTATAGCAGGAATAGGAATAGGATATATAATTACACCTACACCACCAGCTACAACCATTACAACTACAGCTCTTAAAACAGAGACAATAACAGTAACACCAACATCTGTTGGTGTTCAATATACACCTCCAGAGAAGATTAAAGCTGCATGGATCTATGTTGGTCCTGTGGGAGATTATGGATGGTCATATATGCATGATGTTGGGAGGAGAGTTGTAGCTGAGCTATATAAAGACTGGCTAGAGACTACATATTATGAGTCTATCTCTAAGGAGGGTGTAGCTAGTGTTATAGATGACCTAGTTAGAAAAGGGTATACAGTAATATTTACTACAAGCTTTGACCATATGGATCCTACATATGATAAAGCAAAGGAGTATCCAAATATAATGTTCTTCCACTGCTCTGGCTATAAAAGAGCTCCTAATATGGGGACATACTTTGCTGATCTATATCAGATATACTACCTCAATGGACTTATGGCAGGTGCTCTCACAAAGACAGGTAAACTTGGATATATAGCAGCTCACACTATTCCAGAGGTTGTAAGACATATCAATGCCTTTGCTATAGGGGCTATGGAGATGGGCAGACTTCTTGGTAAGAATATTACTGTATATGTAATTGAAATTGGTGATTGGGTAGCACCTGATAAGGCTAGGGCAGCTGCAGAAACCCTTGTTAGAGAATACAATGTTGATGCAATTGCATTTACTGAAGATACTACTGCAACTGTAGAATTTGCACAGAAACTATATAGAGATGAAGGTAAGCAGATATACGTATTTAGCCACTATAGCCCTATGTATAGCTCTGGACCCGATGTTGTTGTTAGTGGACAGCTAGTAAGATGGGAGGTAATATATGCAGATATATTAGCTAAGGTAAAAGCAGGTATCTATAGACCTGACAATCTTGAAAATGTTGATTATTGGTATCTACTGAATACAGGAGCTGTAGAGCTAGGGGCAGAGGTTTATCCAAATGGTACTATCATGATGATTAGCCCAAAGTTTATACCAGTTCTTAAAGAGATAATGGTTAGAGATCCTATATATGGAGATACTGTATCAGTCTATGACTATGTGATGAGGAGATACTACTTAATGAAGGAAGCACCAATGCTACAATCGCTACAAGGTACAGCTATAACACATCTATATGAATCATTATCAAGCGTATCAACAGGTGCAAAATATGTACCAATACAGATAATAGCACCAATGTTCGACCCGTTTACAGGGCCTTTACAGGGATACTGTATAGCTCAGTACTCAAGATTCTGTCAAGGAAAACCAGCAGGGACAGAGATAACAGTTCCTGCTGGAGAGAGACTTACACATGATGATCTATGGAATATGGATTGGTTTGTAAAAGGAGTTATCTATATGGGTATGAAATAGCTTAAAATATTTTTTACTACACTTTTTATCTAGCTCAATAGTATAACAGGTATTGATTATGGGTGTTATTGTTAATGCATTGAATATAGTAAAACGCTTTGGAAGTATCATAGCTCTAGATAATGTTTCTATACAGATTTTTGAGAGTGAGATTCTCGGATTACTTGGAGAGAATGGTTCTGGAAAATCAACATTTGCAAAAATTCTCTATGGAGTCTATACACCTGATAAGGGAGTTATAGAGATTAATGGTAGAAGAGTCTTTCTCTCTTCTCCAAGTGATGCTAAGAAGCTAGGAATAGTAATGATTAGCCAAAGACCTCAGTTGATAGATGAGCTTACAGCTGTTGAAAATATAGCAATGTTTCTCAATATATCTATAGATGCTGTGTATAGAAAAGCTTTAGCTATTTCGAAAGATCTTGGGATAGGTATAGATCTTAGAAAACCTGTGTATATGCTTAGCTATACTGAGAAACAATTTGTTGAATTGATAAAGAGTATTATGGCTAGGCCAAAGCTATTAATAGTTGATGAAACTACAACATATCTACCAAAAGATGTTAGGGAGAAATTCTATAGAGCTTTAAAGACTATTAATCTAAGTGGTGCAGGGGTAGTATTTATTACACATAAGATACCTGAGGCTATAGAGGTTTGTGATAGAATTGCTGTTTTGAGAAATGGTAAACTTGTAGGTATATTTAATAAAGGGGATGTAGATGTAGATATGCTTAGAAAGGCTATGTTTGGAGAGAGAAGTCTTTATATAGAGAAGAGGGAGGTTAGACAGGTTGTAGGAGATAAACCTATGCTGATATTAGATAATATCACTATATTCAATGAATACAAATTGAAGGCTGTAGATAATCTCTCACTCAATGTCTATAGAGGGGAAATAGTATCAATAGTAGGTATAGCTGGTAATGGTCAGAAGGAGCTTTGTGAAGGTATAGCTGGTTTTATTCCTCTGGCTAGAGGGAGAATAATATTCAATGGCATTGATATATCTAGGAAGAGTGTATATGAACGTATATCTATGGGCATTAGATATATTCCTGAAGATCCTTTTAGAGATAGCGTAGCTACAGATCTAACTCTATATGAGAATATAAGAATGTTTTTATCGGGTAAGATAAGTTATGATGATGTTATTAGATATGTAAAAGAACTTGGAATATATCCACTAGATCCAAAGATAAAGGCTTATAAGTTATCCGGTGGAAATATACAGAAAACATCTCTAATTAGACTATATCAAAATGGAATTAAACTCATTATAGCACATAACCCTACTAGAATGTTAGATGAGGCAAGTAGTGCCATGGTTTTAAAGAAATTCAGAGAGTTGTCTAGCCATGGAATATCAATACTTCTTGTAACTGAAGATATAGAGGAGGCTTTATCAATAAGTGATAGAATAGCTGTAATATCTAGGGGAAGGATTAGGGCTATACATAGTTCTAGCGATATAGATTTAGATACTATAGAGAGGGAGATGACGGAATATGCTTAAGATAGCTGTTGTAAGGAGAGAGTTATCTCTATGGAAAAACATTATCTTGAGAATCTCTATAGCATTAATAGGCATTGTACTAATATCACTTATAGTATCTATATCGATGGGGATAGACTTCATTAAAATTCTTAGCAAGGTACTATCTGTATTCATAAGTCTTGACCCACTGAGATATGTTCAAGTATTTCTACCTATTGCACTAGGGCTGAGTATAGCTTATCATGCAAAGCTTTGGAATCTGGGTGCTGAAGGACAGTTGGTTATGGGGGCAATAGGTGCAACATTTATTGCTCTCTTTACACCATTTGGTAGAATGGATATAGTAGGACCTTGTATTGAGATAATTGCATCTATGGCAATGGGAATTCTATGGGCATTGATACCAGCTCTATTAAGAATATATCTAGGTGTTAATGAGGCTTTAACATCGCTAATGCTAAACTATGTAGCTTACTATATAGCTAACTATTTAGTTTATGGTCCTTGGAAAGGAAGAGGTGTCTATGGATATCCAGAGACTGATATGATTCCAGAGGCATCGAGAATACCTAGAGTATATGGATATAGCTTTTCAATATACCCAATAATTCTCTCCATAATAATTATGGCTATTCTATGGATATTCCTATATAGAACTCGTATTGGTATAGCTATAAGAGCTCTTGGATCTAGCCCTAGAGCTCTAGAGATAAGTGGGATCTCAACTAGAAGGATTATTCTATTAGCATTTATAATCTCTGGAGCATTAGCAGGATTTGCTGGTGGTTCAGAGGTTCTAACCTATCATAGAAAACTAGTTCCAGGGGAGAAAATAGGTGCTGGAATGGGATATACAGCAATTATGGTTGCATGGTTTGCACAACTACATCCTCTTCTAATCCCATTATCTTCATACTATGTAAGTTCTCTCTATGTTGTAAGAATGTTTATACAGGAGGGGACAGCTATAGGTGACGCTGTTGCTAGAATGTTTATAGGCACTATATTTATTCTAATATTGATAACAGAGTTTATTGCTAGATACAAACTGGTGGTTAAGATATGATTGAAGTGTTATTTAATCCATTTAATCTATCAATACTACTGTTTGTTCTTGGAGATATTATTGTTGAGAGAAGTGGTATTATTAATCTTGCTATCGATGGAGCAATAGCACTATTTATATCAGTAGCATTTATATTGACACAGAGGTATGGTCCGATCAATTCCTTGTTATATACATCGCTAATAGCAATAGCCTTAGCTCTATTAATATCACTATTGATAAATGTTCTACATTCATCACATATATTAACAGGGCTTTCACTAAATATAGCATTATATGGACTTAGTGCATATATTGGAACACAGTTTCAGATAGGTACAACAATTGGAAAAACTGTTAGATTGAGTACATGGCAAATACTACTAATATCCATAGGTGTAACATTAGCTGTATGGTGGTTTCTATATAGGACTCGTATTGGTATAGCTATAAGGGCTTGTGGCTATAATCCTAGAGCAGCAGATCATATCGGTGTTAGAGTATGGCTATATAGGACCGTGGCATTGGTTATTGGATATATTGTAATAGCTATTGGCGCATATATACACATAGTTATATATAGAGGTGGATGGAGAGCATACACAGGGATAGGTCTAGGATTTGTATCGCTAGCCCTAGCAATGGCCTCGACATGGCATCCCCTACTAGGTCTTCCAATATCAATACTCTTTGGATATATGTATACATCTCTCTATGGCTTACAAATAAGATATGGTATACCCTCACCTATACTTGATATGGCACCATTTATTGCCTCTATAGCTATAGTAACTATAATCATGGTTACACCACTAGGTAAGAAACTAGGTATGCCAAAGGCCTTGGGAGAGATATACTTTAAGGAGGAAAGAGCTGTTTAGATAAGATAGATATTGAGGTATTATCAA
Organism: Ignisphaera aggregans DSM 17230; assembly: GCA_000145985.1. Taxonomy (NCBI): domain Archaea; kingdom Thermoproteati; phylum Thermoproteota; class Thermoprotei; order Desulfurococcales; family Desulfurococcaceae; genus Ignisphaera; species Ignisphaera aggregans. Next base: position 1,501,979 of record CP002098.1, read on the forward strand.
CATAGTTTTTGATTGTATTACTATGAAACTATGAAAATATATTTCTAGGGAAATGAGTTAGAGATTCAATAATACAATACTTCTTATAATATCAGCTACATCCTCACATTTGTCAGCAGCATTTTCGATAGAATCTATAATCTCCTTCAATATTAGGCATGTAGATATCTTTACCTCATTACATATATTAAGAATTTCTCTAAGAGTCTCTACTCTCACATCATCTACGAATTCCTCTATCCTCTCAGCTATTGCTAATACATCTCTAGGATCTTCAATAAGCTTTCTTGCTGCATCCCCTATAAGTTTAGCTGCTTCATAAACCATTGATGCCATTGACATAAAAGCTTTCATAATATTTTCAGGTATTTTCTCATTAATATCAATGAACGTTATTCTTCTGCTCCATGCCTTTGCATAGGCAGCAATATCATCTGTTGTAAATACAAGTCTAATTACATCTTCTCTATCTATAGGATGGAACGTTCCTTGTGAGAGATCCTGAAAGATTCTCCTCTTTATATTATCAGCCTCCTCCTCAAGCCTAAAAACATTTTTGCCACTCCTTCTCTATAGAAGCTAGATCCCTTCTATGATATGCCTCTACAATGTTTTTAGCATGTTCTATAACCTCTATAACCTTATTCACATGATCCATATATAGTAGCATAACTTCTCTATGTCTACGCCTAGATATCCAGCCCCATGTACTCAAAAATCACACCCAGTATCTATATAATCCATGATAAGAAGTAATAAATTCCCATGCTTAGTAATGCTACAAGAGGTAGTGTCAACATCCATGACATGAATATGAATATAGCTATTTTTAGATCAATTGCATGTATATCTCTACTCTTTATAATTCCAACACCAATTATGGATCCCACTACAGCATATGTTGTAGAAATAGGCATTCCATAACCAAATAGTATATATGGTACTGTAGTAAAGAGCCAAACTGTAAAAGCATTTGAAAATCCAGCTGCAACAGCTGTATAAATATCTAAACGAGTAATTCTATAGGCCATAGTTCTAACAACTCTCTGCCCTAGTACTAATCCTCCTAATGCTATGAAGAGCGATGCAAAAAGCGATAATACTCTCATAGATATAGATTCTGAAATCCCAAAGATATTAGATGTGATATGTACATAGACACCAGTAACATTAGCAACATAATTAGCACCGAATGAACATGCTGAAAATATTGATAGAAGTATTATCAATATCCTTAATATAGATTCATTTAGATTTCTAATTCTCATGAGAATAGAGTAGAAAAGAATAGCTAGAGCCATAGCAGCTAGAGGAGAGACGATCCAGCTAAGAATAATCTTTACAATAACATCTATATTAATTGAATTATCTATATGGTTAATAAATTTATATGCTATTCCTATACCTATCACAGCACTTGTAATAGAATGTGTAGTAGAAATAGGTAAGCCCTTTAGAGTCATAATAACAATCCATAGAAAAGCTGCTATAACACTTGAAATAGCACCAACAATATTCATATTGGGAACAACACCACTACCAAGGGTCTTCATAACCATATATCCCTGAAGAACTGCTCCAAGCAATTGTGAGAAAATGAATATTAAAACAGCATATTTATATCTAATAGCATTTGAGCCAACGGCAATACTGATAGAGTTAGCCATATCATTTGCTCCAATAGACCATGCTATTGCAGCTGAAAGTCCTAGACCTAGTAATATTCCAATGTAGCTCAATTTTATGCCCTATTTATCTATCTAGGCCATAGTTATAAGAGTTATTTATAGAAGGCTATATAGATCTATAGATATCTATACACTATATACTATAGCTTTATAGATATTAATTTAATACTATATTATTAACTCAAGTAATAGAATAATATATCTGGATGACTATTTTATGTGTATTAAGGGCTTGTATTTTACATATCCTAGATTTATTAAGCTATTAATGATTAAAACATTTAAAATATTTATTTTGCTGAGGTACAAAGTAGTTTTTAGCAGGTGTATCGGATTGGAAAAGGATATTTTTATAGGTATTGATCTTGGGAGTAGTGGTGTAAGGATAGAGGTATATGATATTGATGGAAATCTCATTGCAGAGGGTCGTGAGGCAATCTCTAAACAGGATGTTGATGAATGGCTAATGGCTATAGCTAAAGCTATGCCTAGAGCTATATCAGAGTATAGGGGTTATAGAAAGCATGTTGTTATTGATAGTACCTCTGGTACATTTATAGCTGTAGATGCTTATGGAAGACCATTGCTAAAGCCTGTGATGTACTATGAGAAGGCTGTTGATATTTGGGATAAGGTGAAGGGTTTGTCATCTATTAAAGATATTGGTATGAGAGGTGTTACTATAGATGCAGCTTCACCTCTTGTTAAGATTCTTGATATAAGGGAGAGGAAACCTGATATCTATAGAAAGATAAAGTGGATTATTCCTGCATCTACATGGATATCCTATAGACTTTGTTTTAGTGAGGGGGAGATTTGGAGAGATATATATACTGATTATACAAATGCACTTAAATTTGGACTAGATATAACCTCTAGCCCTCCACAGTGGTATAAACCATTATTTGACGATCTTGGTATAGATCTAGAGATAATGCCTAAACCAATAGGTTGTGGAGAATATATGTGTACTGCTAGAGGTGACTATGCATCTATTCTAGGTCTTGAAGGTGCTGAGGTATACCATGGAATGACAGATGGGAATGCATCAGCACTTGCAGGTGGTGCTCTAAAGATAGGTGATACCAATATCTATACAGGTTCTACAACAGTACCAAAATTTGTTACAGATAAACTTATTCCACATCCAGCTCTATACTACCATATACATCCAATAAATGGCTATCTAGCAGGTTCAGCAACAGGTTTTACAGGATATATACTATCGTGGTTTACAGAAAAAGTATTTGGGATAAATATTAGTGAAGCGTTCAACTATATATCAATTGTTGAACCAGGATCTGAATACATATTCTTCCCACCTGGCGATAGAGGGCCATTCTATGATACAGCATTAAACCCTGCAATAGTAGATATAAAGATATATGATGATACACGTGAGAAAATTATAGGGAGGTTCCTTAGGAGTATAGTCCTAGGGATAACACTTCTTGAATATACATATATAAAGCTATTTGAGGAGCTATTCAATACAAAGATAAATACAGTAAGACTAACGGGAGGAGGAAGCAAATCGAAGATATGGAACATAATAAGGGCATCAATATATGAGAAAAAAGTGGAGATATTTGGAGATAGAGTTGCTATAGGAGCAATAATACCTATACTAATAAAGAATAAGATATATACAAATGTGATAGAGATAGAGAAGAGATTTCTAAAGCCGTTAGATATCATAGAACCTGATGAAAATCTTGTAAAGATATATAGAGCAAAGATGATTAAAGAGAAATATCTAGAAAAATTGAAAAAGCTCCAAGAGCTATATCGTATAGCCTAATCTAATTGTTAAGCATTGTGCTAGTACTATTTAATTTTTCAGAGGATTGGAATTAGATATAAAGCTCTTTTGTTTGATAACAACAATGTTAAATATGTTGTTGGTTGACGTCTCTTTGTAATTTTATTGTTACAGGTATTGGTAGACCCGCTGAGCATAGTAGTATTGTCTATCTATCTAATGATGTTGTTATCTCTATAGATGATCATCTATATGGTGAAAAGAGTTGGAGACTTACTATAGATTCTCTTGATATAGATATACTTAATGTATATGAGGCTAGAGATGAGTTATCTGAAGAGAATATTGCTAAAGCTATAGATGGACTCTTATCCCTAGGAGCTAAAATGGTTTTAATAACCAATGGTGAAAATTGTGCATATCTAACAAATAGAGGTATAGCAATATATCAACCAACATTTAATGTATCTGTAGATCCAGGCTTTGTATAAATTGATAGAGTTTCTTAGGGATAATCTATCTAGTGAAGAGGTAGAGAGAATCAGTGATATTGAGATGCTTAGTAGAATTCTTCTCTATGCACAGGCAGCAGGTGCTGTATGTGTTATGGCACTAGGGGCAACAACAAATGTGTCTAGAGATAGTATTGAGAATCTCTTAGACAAATATGGATACAATATATTGAGTAGTACGAGAGTAGTTAAAAATAGTTAAAATATGTCTATCCTAAGAACTGCTTCCAGTATTTAACAGATATCTCTAAATCTCTTAATACATCGTCATCAGGAGCTTCTGCTGGTGGTATATACTCTAGGAATAGATATACCTCTTTAGCACCTGAGGCATCTATTGCTTCTATAACTTTATCCGGTTTTATTATCCCAATCTTATTGTATTCTTCTGTAAATGACCAATGTCTATCTGCTTTACCATCTGTTTGCTGTATGTGTATAGCTGGAGACTCTGGTGCAAATCTCTTTAACCAGTTGTATGGGCTCCATTCATCTCCTTTGAGAGTGCATTGATGACCTAGATCAATATTTAGTTTCACAGGTACACCAGGACCCTCATTAGCTTTTCTAAGGATTTCCTCTGTCTCGTTCATGGTCCAAGGAGTCTCTCTTGGGACTGGCATAGGCTCCCAGAGAATCATCTTTAGATCTCTTGTCTGTGCATACAGCCTCAATACCTTTACATTGTCTATAAGGACAGAATCTATGTAGCTTCTCCTACTAGGATCTCTATAATCCCTAACACTCTTGGCAGCTATATGACCGCCTGTAATTCCTACACCTAGCTTTGCCGTGACATCTACTGCAGATAGATACCAATCAAGTGCATCTGCTCTCATAAGAGGATCTGGATGTGCTAATAGATTTAGTGAATATCCTATCAAACCTGTAAATGTCGAATGTATAACAAGTCCATATCTCTTGACAGCATCCTTTATAAGACCAACCATATGGTCTATCGAACGACTATGTATCTTTGGATCGAGAAGATCGAATGAAAACTGTAGGTATTTCACATCGAGCTTTGCATAGATCTCTGCCCATTCGTCGGGCATTGGCCATCTCTTAACAGCGAAACAGTTATTTATGCCAAAATATATTTTAGCCATACTATCCCCACAACAATCTATTTATCCGTATTTAAAAATTTTTTGGTAGAACAAAACATAGAAATAGATATATGAGCTCTACATAGCTTTGCAATGATTTGCTCAAAATTTATATTTTAACACCAAGGATATTCTTAAGATGGGTTAGAGTATGTTAAAACTAGGTTTTGTCCCTTTACATAGATATCCATTTGATGAGAACTGGGCTATAGAGTTAAAGAATAGATTTATCGATGTTCTATCTAAAGAATTTAGAGATGTAGCAACTATTGTATATCCATTAGAGAAACATACTAAGATGGGTCTTGTAACAGATGATGTTGATGCTAGAAATGTTGTTAAACTCTTTAAGGATGAAGATGTTGATGGCATTATACTAACAACACTAACATTTGGTGATGAACTTGCAGGTGCTCTTATAGCGGAGGAGTTTAGGGGTAAGCCAATAATAATTTTTGCTACAAAGGAACCTCCAACACTTCCTGGAGGTTTTAGGAGATCCGATTCCTTCTGTGGAACACTGTCTCTAGCATCGGCTCTATATAGGAGGAAGATACCGTTTATGTTTGGAGGAATAGTATTTCCAGAGGACCAGGAATTTAGAAGAGCTATGGATGTGTTCATTAGGGTTACAAATATTGTTAAGAATTTTATAGGTGCTAGAATAGGTATTGTTGGTCCTAGGCCAGAGAGATTTGAGACTGTTACATATAATGAGGCTAAAATGGCTGAGAAATATAGGCAACGTGTAGTTAATATGGAGCTTCTAGAAATTGTTGAAGAGGCTAAGAAGCTTAGTGATAATGATCCTAGGGTTATTGATGTTGTTAACGATATGAGTAAATCTGTAGATTTATCAAAGATTTCTAAGGAATATGTATTAAAACTTGCAAAACTTGAGGTTATACTAAGTGAAAAAGTAAAGGAGAAGAGCCTTAGTGGACTAGGCATTAGATGTTGGACAGAGATTCAGAGATACTATGGTGTATCGCCATGCTTTGTTATGGGGAGGCTAACAGATAGAGGTATAATGGCTGCATGTGAAGTTGATGTATATGGTGTTCTAACAATGATTATGCAGTACTCAGCATCACTAGGTAAGACACCTCCATTCTTTATAGACTGGACGATTAGACATCCTGAGAAGCCAAATGTATTTCTTGCATGGCACTGTGGAAATATGCCCCCATCTCTATGTCTCCCAGGTACATGCAACCTTGTATACCATAGCATAATGTATAGAGATGTAGGAGTGGAGAAAGCATATGGAACACTAGAGGGTAGAGTAAAACCTGGTATAGTTACTATAAGTAGACTTGTAGAATATGATGGAGAATTTAAACTATTTATAACTAGGGGAAGAGCCCTAGACGAACCAGGTCCATTTAGAGGTAGCTGGGTATGGGTAGAGGTTAGCGATCTTGATAAAGTGTATAGAACCCTTATAGAGGAGGGATTTGTCCATCATGCAAGTATGATACATGGAGACTATGTAGAGCCTCTAGTAAATGCTGCTAAAATACTTGGTATAAAAGCTATAGTTGTATAACATACACACTAAATACTTTGTAAAGTACTAGGATGAGACTATGAGCAATGAGTATCTCGAAATGATGTGTGAGGTTATGAAGATGCTCTATTTGCGAGGATTGATTTCTTCTACTGGTGGAAATGTTAGTATAAAGCTAGATGATAATACAATTGCAGTAACTCCTCGAGGCTTTTCAGAATATCCAAAGTTTATGCTAAGACCTGAACAGATCTCTATAATAGATATGAATGGTAATCACATTAGAGGTTGGCCTCCAACAACTGAGGTAAAACTTCATATAGCTGTATATAGAGTTTGTAAAGATTGTAAAGCTATCCTACATACACATCCACTGATCCTCCCATTTCTACCACCAAATGTTGAGCTACCAATTGATACAGAACTCAAATATTTTCTTGAACCAAAAATATGTTGGGTAGAGGAGTTAAGACCTAGAACAGAGGATTTGGCACAAGCTACTGCATCTAAAGTTAAGGAGGGCTGTAATATCATAATATTGCAAAACCATGGCTTAGTTACAACAGGTAGAACATTAATGGAGGCTGTAGAGAGAACAGAAGCTGTTGATTTGGCATCTAAAAGATTTCTAGTATTAAAGCTACTTTCAAAGTATCTCTCTGCATAGTTAAATATTATTAGATTTTAAAACTATCATATAGAATTAATGATAATACTGAAATCTATATTGCTTTTATTACTACTCTTTTTATCGAATTTCTTATTCATATCATTCCATTCTTAATATTAATAGTTTTACATTCTAATAGACTATACACCTGAGTTCAATACTTTTAAATCTGAGGAATCTAGTAAGATTGTGGAGTTTGTCACAAAATATGTTGGGGTGAATTAGATATGGATACTATCTATGTTTTAGGATTTGATCTTGGTGCAAGTAGTGGTAGAGCTATGATAGGTATTATCGATGAGAATGAGAAGAAGGTCTCTATAGAGGAGATCTATAGGTTTCCAAACTTCATGATTAGACTTGGTGATAGTCTTTATTGGGATGTTTTGAGGATTTGGCATGAGGTTAAACAGGGTATTAGACATGCTTATAAGAGGTATGGAGATAAGATAGTGTCTATAGGTGTAGATACATGGGGTATAGACTTTGGGTTGCTTGATGAGCATGGCGAGCTTATAGGATTTCCACATACATATAGGGATCCGAGAACAGAGGGTATGATGGAAGAGGTTCTTAGGATTATACCAAAGGAGAAGATATATGAGAGAACAGGTATACAGTTCATAAGGATAAATACATTGTATCAGATATATTCTATGGCTAAGAGAGGCTCGCCACAGCTAAGAATAGCAAAAACATTTCTAATGATTCCAGACATATTTAACTACTGGCTCTCTGGTGTAGCTGTAGCAGAGTTTACAGAGGCTACCACAACACAATTTGTTGATCCTAGAGCTAAGAAGTGGTGTTATGATATATTAGAAGCTCTTGGAATACCAACACATATATTTCCTGAGATCATAGAACCTACAACAAGACTTGGAAAAATATCTCCAAAACTAGTTGAGGAACTTGGTATATCGAGAGGTATAGAGATTATTGCTCCAGCTACACATGATACTGCATCAGCTGTAGCAGCAGGTCCTATGGTTGATGAGAATGCTGGATATGTTTCATCTGGTACATGGAGTCTTGTTGGTATAGAGCTTCCAGAGCCTTTAATAAATAGAAAGGCGATGGAGTATAACTATACTAATGAGGGTGGCGCGTTCAATACTATTACATTTCTAAGAAATATACAGGGTATGTGGCTTGTCGAAGAATCTAGAAGAGTTTTAGCTGAACAGGGTATAACATTATCATATGATGAAATTCTAAGGCTTGCTAAGGAAGCAAAACCATTTAAGGCATTGATAGATCCCGATCATCCAAGGTTTATAGCCCCTATAAACATGGTTGAAGAGATTAATAGATATTTGGAAGAGACGAAGCAGGAGAAACCTAGTAATCTAGGTGAATACTTTAGAATAATATTCGATAGTCTTGCACTCAAATATAGGGTGGCATGGGAGCAGGCAGAGGATCTTACTGGGAGAAGACTTACACATATAAATATCTTTGGTGGTGGTTCTAGAAACTGGTTGTTGAATCAGATTGTAGCTGATGTAATGAATCTACCTGTTTATGCAGGTCCAGAAGAAGCAACAACAATAGGAAATATATTACTACAGGCTGCAGGTCTGGGTATTATAAAATCTCTTAGAGAGCTTAGAGAATATGTAAGAAATTCATATGAGATAAAAGTGTATCAGCCTAACCATACAAAGATTCATGACGATGCATACACAAAATTCTTAGAGATTTTAGAATATACTCCTAAGCCATAGAAATAGTTATTATTTTTAACTATGTTTTTTATAATATAGATATCACGGTTATTATGGTATACTCAGTATACTCATTATTATAGTTATAGAATGGGTAGATTTATATAACAGTTTGGCTATATAGATTACTTGAACTGGGGGGAATATGTCTAAACCCGATTTTGAACCATATTCAGCATGGGTAGAGAAGAGCTATACCCCAGATCCAAAGAGTGATGTCATTGTAACATTTAGGATAACACCTGCTGAGGGATTTACTATAGAGGATGTTGCTGGAGGTGTTGCTGCTGAGAGTAGTACTGGTACATGGACAACGCTCTATCCTTGGTATGACGAAAATAGATTGAGGAGGCTGAGGGGTAAGGCATACGCATTTAAGGATCTAGGAGATGGCTCATATCTTGTTAGGATTGCCTATCCTGTAGAACTATTTGAAGAAGGTAATATGCCTGTATTTCTAGCTTCTGTTGCTGGAAATATCTTTGGTATGAGGAGAGCTAAGTATCTAAGGGTAGAAGATATCTATATGCCATATGACTTTATAAAGTATTTCAAGGGTCCTGTAAAGGGTATTCAGGGTGTTAGAGATACTCTAAAGGTTTATGATAGACCTATTGTAGGTACAGTTCCAAAGCCAAAAGTTGGATATACTGCAGACGAAGTTGAGAAACTTGCTTATGAGATTCTCAGTGGTGGTATGGACTTTATAAAAGATGATGAAAATCTTGGTGGTCCTAGCTACTGTAGATTTGAGGCAAGAGCTAAAGCTATAATGAAGATTATAGACAAGGTTGAGAAGGAGACTGGAGAGAGAAAGGTTTGGCTAGCCAATATAACTGCAGATGTAAGAGAAATGGAGAAGAGGCTAAAGCTTGTTGCAGACTATGGAAACCCTGTTATAATGGTTGATGTTGTGATAGTTGGATGGGCATCTCTTGGATATATAAGAGATTTAGCAGAGGAATACAAGCTGTATATACATGCTCATAGAGCTATGCACGCAGCTATAACGAGAAATCCATATCACGGAATATCTATGTTTACACTAGCAAAACTATTTAGAATCATAGGCGTTGACCAGCTACACATAGGTACACCAGAAGTTGGAAAGTTAGAAGCAAGGACAATAGATGTGATAAGAAATGCAAAGGTATTGAGAGAAAATCCATTTAAGCCTGATAAAGATGATGACTTCCATCTAGAACAAGAATTCTACCACATAAAACCAGCTCTACCAACATCCTCTGGAGGACTACACCCAGGAACACTACCAGAAGTTGTAAGGGTTATGGGCAAAGATCTTGTGATACAGGTTGGCGGTGGAACTATTGGTCATCCAGATGGACCTAGAGCTGGCGCAATGGCTGTTAGACAAGCGTTAGAAGCTATAGCAAAGGGTATTCCACTAGATGAATATGCCAAGGATCACAAAGAGTTGAGAAGAGCTTTAGAGAAATGGGGTTATGTAAAGCCGATATAGCTTTTCAACATATAATATTTTTCATATTTCGATTAACATAATTCTTTTTAATTCATCTCTATAGATCATCTACTTTAGGGTGTAAGAAGTGGGTAGTATACTAAGAGTTATTAAAGAGTTTTTCAATGGTGTAAAACCAGATATGATGTTTATAGATATCGATGGAGTAATGACCATAACTAGGGGTAGCTATATACTTGATCTAGATGTAGTTAAACTGCTTAGAGAGGTTGAAAGTCTTAAACTTCCTATATGTCTAACATCGGGAAATGCATATCCTGTTGTATTAACTCTTCAGAGATATCTAGGTTTTTCATCACTATTTATAGCTGAGAATGGATGTGTTATCCATATCAATAAAAACTATATAAAGCTGTGTAGAGAGTCTCTAGATCCAATAGTTGAGGAGATTTCAAAGAGATTTGGATTACCTAAATCTGATAGTAATCTATATAGATTCTGTGATAGAGCATTTAGAATAACAGGAGATCTTAGATCTAACATCTCTAGAGTTCGTGAAATTGAGAAAGAGATAATGAATCTATATCCAAATATATATGCTCTATACACAGGATATGTTATGCATATCTATCCTAAGGATTGTGATAAGGGTAGAGCAATGGAGATTATAGCAGAGAATCTAAATATAGATCTAGGTAGATCTATAGCAATAGGCGATAGCGTTACAGATATTCCAATGCTAAAGAAGGTTGGTTTTGGTGTTGCTGTAGGAGATGCTGATGAAGAGCTTAAGAGTATAGCTAGACTCGTTCTACCCTTTAAAGCATCTGAATCCACAAAGATATTTCTATTAGAGCTTATAGAATATCTAAAAAGTATAGGATAGATATCTATGTAGCTAAAATCTATGTATATCAGCACATCTTTACAATATTTGCTGGGCTCTACTATAATGATTCGCTAGCTCTATGAAACACATATTTATTAGCTATTCTCAATCCAAGACTAACGATAGTAGATGAGGGCTGTTAAAAACCTATGGGGCTTGGTCTAGCTAAAAAGCTTAGCTTTGTTAACTTTGGTGATATATGTAGGGGATGCAGTGTAAATTGTTGTAAGAAATTCTATGCAGTACTTTTACCAGAGGAGGAAAAGATATTCAATGGAGTATCATTTGATATGGATACTAAGCTAGGTAGTGTAAAGGCTATAGGGAGTTATAGGGGGAGGCAGTGTATATTTCTAGATGAAAATGGGTTCTGTAAAATATATGAGAATAGACCTTTTGACTGTAGGCTATGGCCCATTATACTATACTATGATTTTAACACTAATGAGAAAGTAGTATATCTAGATCTTGAGTGTCCAGCAGTTGAATCAGGTAGAATTCCTAAGGATTTTATCGATAGAGTTATAGATATTTTGAGAAATTCTGATATAGATATTGAATGGCTGAAGAAATATACCCTAGCTCCCTGGCCAAATAGATTAAAGGAGATTACAAGATTTAGATAAATATCTATATTTTTTCAATTCGAGCACAAAGCTTTTTTCCATGCATTGGATAAACCTCTATAAACCTCATTATAAATCTCTCAACTATAGGCTCATCAATATATCTAATTATTTTACTAATAAGATAGACAAAATCATCGCATTCCAATTCCATAGAGCTATACATTGTTAATATTGGGTCAAGGTTAATGGTCTTCCAATGCCATGTTCCATAGCTTTGAAACATATTTAAATGGCTAGCATATCCTCTACCAATACCAATAATATCTATTTTACCATTATAATCAAATCTTAGAAGAATACCGTGTACAAGCCCATGGGATTCAGATTCAAGGAATCCAACCTCTAGAGATTCTCTGTCCCTAGATATAAATATTTTTTTCTCTAATGGCTTAAAATTTATATTGTCGATATTCACGTCTTAAGCCCGGGATAAATAATTTCTAAAGGGTCATATAACTCTTTATGAATATTGTCTCATCATACTAAGAATTTCATATGAATTTCAAGAGTATTGATAGCACAATTGATATAGGTGTCATTACAACTAGTAGAAGTGTTGATAATTTGCTATTCAATCTATAGACCTCTGAAATCACTATAACATTTATTGCTGGTGGCATAATGCTTTGTAGGATATATCCATCTAGATATTCCCGAGATATATCTCTATAGAGTGTAGTTATGGAGAATAGTGTTAGTGCTGTAATAGGAGATATTATATATTTTGCTATACTAGCTAGGAGGATAACTCTTTTTGCATTACTAATATCTTTTGTTGATACTAATGCTAGTTGTCCTCCTAAAACTATAAATGATAGATAGTTCATATAGTTAACAATTTCTGAAAGAGCTATAGGTATTACGAATTGCCCTATGAGTATCTTTATGGTGATAGCAATTATGAATGTAGCTATATGTGGCACTGGTCTTAGCAATAATCTGTTTCCTGAGCTGCTTCCGAGCGTTAGGGAGAGATATAGTAGTAATGGTGGAAGAAATAGGTTGAACGCTGTCATATATGGTATAACAGGTGATGATTTTCCAAATATTATTAGTGATAGTGGTATTGCTAAATATGCTGTATTTGGCATGGATATAGCTATTGTCATAGTAATTCTATCTATCCTATTACTGAGAATAGTTCTAGATATATAGTAGGTACCTAATAACATGGTTAGTATATGGATAAGTGAGATTAGAAGCATTATGAGAAACTCTTCAACGTTTTGAAGACCTAGGATAGATAGGAATATCAGTATTGGTACTGTTACAAAAAATAGAAAGTTGTTTATTATTGATATAATCTTTCTATAGTTTAGAAAGCCAATAACATAGCCTATTAAAATAAGTATAGCCATAAGTAAGAATTGTATCATCTAAAATCACCGCGATGTAGTTAAGCTCTATGCTACCTCTCTAGACGTGCTATAAAGAATCCCTCGCATTCATCTATATGTGGAAATGTTCTTGATACCAAGCTCCATATCTTATACCTCTTATATCCTCTCGATGTTGGTATTCTAGTATCTACAACTCTATGCTCTATACCTCTATCTGTTAATGTCTCTACTACTTCTTCACCCTCTTCTGGGAATAGGGAACATACTGCATATACAGCTATATCGGTATACCTAAGAGTGTTTTCTAACATAGCTATCTGTATCTTCTTCATCTTCTCCGGTATGCTTGGATCTCTAAGAATAATCCTAATACTTGGATCTTTTGGCATAGCTCCACTAGAGCTACACACAGCATCTATAAGTGATGCATCTGCTTTTCTAGCCATAGATATATATCTACTATCTGAGAGAACTAGATCTACTCTAGAGGTATCAACACCATATCTCTTTAGAAGAAGCTTCATAGCCTCTAATCTTCTTCGAGATAAATCTATAGCTATAATCCTCGCTCTATTCTCTGTCAACTGCATTATTAGCGATGTTTTTATCCCTGGAGCAGCAGCAAAATCATATATAACCATATCTGGCTCTGGCCTAAGTGCAAGAACTGTAAATATACTTGCCTTATCCTGTATCACTATAGATCCATTCTTAAACAGTTCTAATGTTCTTATAGGTCTCTTTGTCTTAACTATTCTAAGTATAAATGGATATGTTTTATCCTGTATAAATACAACATCACTATTCTCTAGAACTTTAAGAGCTTTGTCTATATCTATCCTCAGTGTATTTATCCTAATCCAGAGAACCCTCCTATTAATAGCTCTAAAAAGTTCTTCAACATCCTCTCTAGGTAATACCATAGAAAGTTTATCATATATCCATTTTGGAACTGAGTATAGAGCCCATAGCTCTTCAACACTATAACTCCTCTCTATCCCAGGTATATCCCTAGCAATAGCCTTTCTAAGCTTTGTCGGAATTTTTTCGCCTGATTCACGTAGCTTTAGATATAGATAGATCTTTGCTAAAGTCTTATGACTTGGTTCAGAACCTCTAATACTCTTAGCTATATATAGAAGCTTATGATAATTCGTAATGAAGTCTATAGCTAATCTATATAGCTCCTCTCTATCTATACCACTTATTCTACAGCCAAAACGTCTACATACATATGAAAAAGCTCTTCTAGTTGAAATCCTCCTACGTTTAACTGTATATAGAGTTGTTGCTAGTATTGATACAATAGCATCGATATTCATAGACTATATCACTAGATATTTCTAACAATCTTCCTCAAATCATTTAGAAGCTCATCTAAATCTCTATACCTTATAGATATATATAGGAATGGATAGCTAGGCAAACTTGTATCAAGCTCATATACAAGTTCTCTTTCGGTTATAGATAAGAGCCTAAGGGTTTTTCCCAATACATTTACAATTCTATCGATATCCTGTAGACTGGGCCTCGACGATAGTTCTATACTTGCTACAATGGTAAAACCTCCATCCTCTGTCTCACTTATCTGAAGAACCATATCATCAATATGTATTCTAATAGCTTCCTCAGCCTCATATCTAATTCCAACACTATCTAGTATCTCTCTAACCTTCTGAATCCACTCACTACTACTTTGAATAGATATATATTCCTCTAACATCATTATATAAACCTCTTTTTCTATATGTATCACTAGTGAAGATAAATAAAAGTGTATTTGGTATAATGATATGGAGAGAGGTAGATATAGCTATATAATGGTATCGCTATTGATATGCATATCTATATCAGTATCAATTCTATCGATATTTACACCTATAGAATATGGTGTATATACTCAGCATACATATGATCTTCAGCATATATTTAGAGGTAATAAGACAGATTATAGGGGGAAGGTTCTTAGGCTAATAGATGAGATAAAAAGTAGTGTTTCGTCTATCAGAGGTTTAAAGTTTAGTAAGGAGCTAAATGTTGTATTCATAAATACCTCTTGGGCTCTCGAGCAATGGGCTCCTAAGAGTGAGAACGAGAGTAGTATCCCTATAGATATGCTATATAGGGAGAAGATATATAAAATGACATTTATAGCTCCATACAACTTCAGTATAGTCTCTGGACAAAGATCATGGATAGCTATGTTTATGGCTGCAGTAGCAGGAACTACAATATATATAAACACAGATTATTTCAATCCTGATGATAGATCTGTAAGAAATATATTATCACATGAACTTACACATGTTTTACAATTCCTAAACCTAAATATATATCATAATCCAAATACAACAGATTCTCAATTAGCTTTCTCAGCACTTATAGAGGGGGATGCGGGATATACACAACATCTATACTGTATAACAACAGGTCTATGCAAACCATCGCCACCTACATTTATAGATCTTAGCAATCTCTATCTATCTATAAACCTGTTTCCCTATATATATGGAGAAAACTTTATTCGCTATCTATATAACTACTATGGGAATTGGACTCTGGTGAATAGAGCATATGATAAACCACCGATATCTACATCTATGGTTATGCATCCAGAGAGATATATAGCATATCTATTCAATGGAAGTTTTACTCCAGAGAGAATAGCTATACCATATTGCTATACTGGAAATCCAAGCTATATAGATACCTTGGGTGAATACTATCTACTCCTAATACTTGCACCTGTAATAGGTCTCGAAAATGCTTCAACCATTTCAAGTGGATGGAATGGGGATAGAATATCTCTATATCTAGTAAATAAATCAGAGGGTTATGAGAAATGGGTATTGTGTTGGAATATCTCATTCTTCTCCATGGATAATGCTAAAAATGTGTTTTCATCTATGGAAAGAGTTGTTAGAAGATATATGGAGAATGTAAGTACCCTTGAAAACAATACCATTATCTCCTCCACTATTAAAAGAATAGATAATAAAATTGTTTTCCATGGCATGAAGATATATCTAGATGGAAAATACATATTTATGTATTCAGAATATGAGGAGAGATACAATGTATCTAGCAATAAGATTAGTACTATAACACCTACTCCAAACACTTCATTGACAGCCACTACCTCTAATCGCACTATAACATCAACTATATTGGCTATTGATTGGAAAGTAACAATAGTATTGGCAATAGCTCTATTAATAATAGGATTTGTAATAGGATATCTAGTAAAGTTAAAGTAGATGGTTTTCAGTATCTATGTCTATTCCATAAACCTAGTTAGAGGGTGTTGTGAGATATATGATCGGGGTTAATAGTATCTATATATATTATTTCCTCATTATCTTATCATTTATGGATATAGCTGTATGGGTGTATAGCCATAGAAATGCTTTAAAAAGTCTTGGCTATATCCATAAAGACTGTAATGTCTATGTATTGAGAGATATACCGAGAATCTCTATAATCATTCCTGTTAGAAATGCGATAGACACTATATCTCGATGTCTAGACTCTATAGTTAATATGGTTAGGGATTTTGATGAGATTATAGTTGTAGATGATGGTAGTACTGATGGCACTGATAAAATTGTTTTAAGATATTTAGATACATTTGGAAATATTAGATATTTAAGAATAGATAGTGTTCCAGATGGCTGGAATCCAAAGAGCTATTCGTGTTATATAGGCTATAAACATTCTAGGGGAGATATACTACTGTTTTTAGATGGAGATACATGGTTTTTGAGTAGAGATTCCATCTATAGGTTAGCTTATTGTGCATATATCTATGGAGTAGCTTCATATATGCCTAGATTCATATGCCTGTCTAGAAGATGTAGAGCTATTGAAACAGTATTAACAACATTTTCACATGCGTTCACAGGTTTTAATAGGGTTTTCAATCCCAGGAATACATTTTCATGGTTCTACGGCTGTTGTTGGGCTATAAGAAGAGATCTTTATGAGGCTATAGATGGGCATAGATCTATATATAGTGAGTTATTGGAGGATAAAGCTATTGCAACAAAGCTAAAATCTATAGGTATACTACCTATGGTTCTAGATGGTGTTAGAGATGTTGAGACTCTATGGTATAGCAATATATCTGATACTATAGATGCTCTTACAAGGATACTATATAGCTATGTCTATAGGAATAGGGTTAAAGGATTTGTTAGTGGTATGGTTATTGCTTTAGGCTATCTACTCCCATTGATAGATATAGCTATAGGTATAACATCATTTAGACCCCTTCTCTTTATCGGATTACTCCTCTATATAGTTATATGCTTAGCACATATACCTGGCTCTAGGATAAATGGCTATAGCTTGATATACATATTTATAACACCATTAATAGGTATAGTAATACCTATAGCAATATTTAGATGTATCTTTGCAAAAGATGTTGTCTGGAGGGGTAGAAGAATTTCAATATATAAATAATAGCTCGTTGCTTAGTATCCTAATAAATATATTTATCATTAGTTCTATAGAGGTGCTCAAATCAAATACTCCAATAGATACATTGTCTTCCCCTAATAAATCTGGTTAAGTTTTATAGTGATAAGCTATCCAAGTTCTAGAGGATGGTGTTACTAGGATGGTTAAGATAGTGCTCACAGCTGATAGAGCTACTATATAAGTTGAGAGATGGGAATTTTGATGAATGGACATTCCCACTACTCTTAGCTCCAATAGGAAATACATTGATTGAGGATAAAACAGATTTTAAGAATATTAGAGAGCTTTCTAAGACTATGATTGAGGCTATAGTGATTGGATGGAGAATAAGCCTAGATTTTCAAGAAAAGCATATAGATATCTCACACACGGTGTTAGAAATAGTTTATTGAGAAGATTCATAGAGATTATAGTTGATAAGACTTTCAATACATTAGAAATATGGATAAGAAGTTTAGAAAAATCTATTGATGTTGTTGAAGAATATAGTGAGACTAATATAAGATCTCTACCAAGGCTGATATATACAATACTCTCCAACATATTGAAATAGGATCTGGGGTAGAGATAAGTAGTAATATCTATCTAAGATTTCTAATAGTAATTCTAAGAAGATTTTCCTGTTCAACTCTCTGTAGAATTCTCTCAATTTCGTCTCTATATGGTGAATCTCTAGATGATATTCTGGACATTTTTATTGATGCAGCAACTATAGCTCTCTTTAACGATTCAATAATGTTATTTGTCTCTATATAGGAAGCTATAAAGACTCCTGTAAAGGTATCTCCACATCCAGCTGTTGACATAGGTTTTAGACCTATTCGTTCTATTGGTATTGATGATAGTTCTACTATATAGCCCTCTAACCAGTTTATTGCCATTGAACCTCTTGAACCCATCTTTACTATAGGGATACATCTACCTGTATCAATATCTTGTATGTCATCTATATCTCTATTGAATAGATATCTAAATTCATCTATATTTGGAAGAAAGAAACATTCAGTTTTTATCAATCTAAGATCCTCTTTCCTCATCCAGCTCTTCCCAGGATCTAAAAAGAGTTTCAAATCCATATCATTAGCAATATTAATAAGCTTTAAAGCTGTGGTTCTCTGTGTATTTGCTATAACTATAATGGAATCGCTATGTATTTCACCAAGCTTATCTAAGCTATAGAGATCATTTGCTCCAGATAGTGTCACTATTGTTGATTCTCTAGAGCTGTTGATGAATATATATGCTCTGCCTGTATAGCTATCAGTTATTGATATATATGAGCATTCTATCCCTTCAGATTCTAGCAATCTAAATATATAGTCCTTATAGTCCTTCCCTATAGAACCTAGTATAAAGACTCTATGCCTTCTATCATATCTCTTTATCGCTGTTGCTATATTTGTAGCTGTTCCCCCAAGATCTTCAAGTACAAGCTTTCCAGTATACTTCATCCCTGGAGAGATATGCCCCTCTATCTCTATAATTGTATCTATATTAATTCTTCCAGCTACATAAATATTCAAGAAGATATACACCAAATTTATATAGGGATCAAAAGATTTTTATCTCTATGTACTAATGTCTATCTATTCTACTTCTTCTATAACTATGGGTACCTCAACTCTATATATTCTTCCATTTCTATATATCTCTAGCTCTACATATCCTCTATCAATAGATTCTTCGACAATTGTTCTTAGATCGCTAACCCTATAGAGATCCTTACCATTTGCTCTAACTATTATATCTCCCCTCTGTATCCCAGCTCTATATGCAGGTCCACCTCTAACTATACCTACAACAACAAGACCATTACTTATAGGGAATCTTATAGCCTTTGCAGTCTCACTAGTTAGAGGAGCTACATATACTCCTATGAAGGCTATTACAGGTCTACCAAATCTAGATATCATCTCTAGAAATCTCTTCACAGTATTTATAGGGATTGCAAATCCTATACCCTGTGCAAAGGGTATAATAGCTGTTGTAACTCCTATAGCCTCTCCAGAAGCATTTATCAGAGGACCACCACTATTACCAGGATTAATAGCAGCGTCAGTCTGGATAAGATCTTCTAGAACAATATTTTCAGCAGCAATAGTTCTTCCAACTGCACTGACAACACCCATAGTAACAGTAGGACCTGGTAAACCTAGTGGAGAGCCGAGTGCAAATACTATTTCACCAACTCTAATCTTATCAGAATCCCCCATCTTAATAGGCTTTAAACCACTCATAGATATCTTAATCAATGCTAAATCTCTATATGGATCACCTGCTATAACCTCACCATCAATAGATTCGCCATTGGGAAGAATAACAGTGACTCTAGACGCTCCCTGAACAACATGGTTATTAGTTACTATAAACCCTCTTTCATCCACTATAAAACCAGAGCCAACACCTTTGATAGGGGCAAGACCAAATAGTATATCTATAGCCATTCTAACAGTTGATATAGTTACAACACTATTCATAGCACTATTAATTACCTCTGATATAGCCTTGCTAATCTCCTCTAATCTCATACAGTTAAACACCATATGTACTATAATGTATTTGATATTTATATATTTTATAGCTATGAATAGTCATGAAACTAGTCTAACAAGAACACCACAACTCTTAAGAATATTGTATATATGTTTAGCTGTATCCACTACATCCCTAGCCTTCTCACCCTCTATACTAATAATAATACTTAGTGTCTGAGGCTGTGGCTGTAGTGGTGAGAACTGCTGTGGTTGTTGATATGGTATAAGCTTTATCAGTGTATCGCCATAGAAACATACAAAAGATGTTTGACTCCCAACACAATTGTCCATAGTATTAAGAGCTTCATTCAACTTAATAACACATTTTAGCTCCTCTGGAAACCCATGGAGAACTATCTCATAGGATACTCTATACATAACTCTCAACAGAATCTATACACTAGCTACTACTATACAGAGAATTCCTTCTCAAGAAATATATATGAAAATCATTATTTCTAGTAGCTTCTTCAAGCCATGAGTATAGCCATGGAGAAACACTTTTTCCATTACCATTATGCTGAACTATATTAGAAACACTATTGCCATTGCCATTACCCTTAGTATTTAGATACAGTCTTACTGCAATTATAACTGCAGTAATTTCATCTAGATTAAGACTAGAAGGCTCTTTGCCTATGTCTATATCGTTGATGGAAGAGATACAGATCTTACCATTGCCATTACCTGCTTCTTCAACACATAAGAAAGCTTTATCCACACCATTGTTTTCTCTGTGTAGGACTATATTGTCCACCCCATATATAGACATTTGTCGAAGCATATCGTAGGCGCTTTATCTATACAATAAGGTATAAGGTGGGCTAAATAAGACTTTCGCTCTACCTAATCATATCCTGGATATGTGGATCCGTAATACTATGCTATACAAGGGTATTATATAGCTTACTATATCATTGTACTACTCATAAGATCTGCTATACTTATTTACCTCTATACGAATAATAGCTTAAGGGTGTAGCAATTAGATGCCTAGGAGAGTCATTAGAACTAGAGAGGGTACTGTGGTAGATAGCGATACAGGTGAGGTTATTGATGATAGACCTATAGATTTTGAACACCCTGAATATAGAGTCTATACACATGATGACTATATGAGGAAGAGTCATTATGAACCAATGGTCTATGGATATAGTGGTGAAAGGCTGTGTATAGATGATAGATTGGCAGAAGAGCTTATCTCTATACTCATTCCCGGGTTGGTAGAGATTTTAAAGGCATATCTAAGGAAGAGTATATGTAGAGCAAATATAGATGAGATTAACAGGGTTTTTCAGAGTCTTTGGGGTAGTGAAGGAGCAGAGATTGTACAGAGTATTATACAGAAGAAACTTTCTCTATCTCCATATGAATCAAGAGTACATGATGTATCAGGTCTTCTAGGTCTAGCTACATTTAGATGTCTAAAATCTGCAGGTTTTAATGAGGAGAAGGTTTTTGAGGCAATAAATAGTGTTGTCGATGGTAAGACTTATAGAGATGAAGAAATCTATAGTATTGTTAAAGCGTTGTTGGAATCCCTAAGAAATGCCAGGCTAGATACCTATGTAAGATGGGTTTCTAAGCCTCTAGAAGAAGAGATAGATCTTGAATATGCTTCTAGAGTCCTAGGAACAGAGATAAAGATAGCAAAGAACGTTTCATATATTCTAACAAGAGTTAATGAACTAGGTGTTCAGATAACACGTACAAAGATAGATATATCTTCTAAAGCTAATGACTATCAAAAAGTATTATCAGCTATAGACTATCTCTCAAGAAGACTTGGTGTAACACTATCGAAACCCATACCAATGATAGCTACAACAGTTATTAGATTACCATTTAAAATAAATCTAAATCTACTTGAGAGATTTGAAAATGCACAGCGCCAGGGGAATAGAGTGAAGTTTTCTAGAGGTAGTTGGACAGCATTGGTATATACATCAACAGTAAATCTCTATATAAATCTACAGGGGAATATAAATAGGATAGATACAGATATAGTTGAAGTTCTACCAATTGTCTGTACATATATAGAAAAGAAATAGAATATCTCTACCACAATCCTTGCTAACTAAATTCATCATTACACAGCTCATCTATATCTATATACCTCAAGATAAATTCTATCAAATCCCTATTCTCCTCACCATAGAACGCATACATAATATCCCTAATAACACTATATACATTATCTCTATCTTTACTATCTTTACAGATATCATATCCTCTTCTAAGCAATGGTATAAGAAAAGTTCTATAGCCAGGTAAAACCTTATCAAGTCGATTATCAGCTTTTTTACTTAGTGTCATTAATCCTACACCGAGCTTAATCTCTATAGTCGGCAGATTACTCTATAGCTAGATGTTTAACTCGACTGCTAGAAGATATGGGGAAAAATATGACTACCTTTTTCTTCCGATGAGTAGCAGTAGAGCTGCTACTATAGATGATAACGCTATGACTATGACTGTTGTATATTGGTTTAAAGATATAGCTGGTGTTTGAGATTGTTGTTGGGGTGTTGTATTTTGGGTAGCTGTTGTGGTTTTCTGGCTCATGTCTATAGATATAGTATTGCTCTCTGTATATATAAATACATTGTTTTCATTTATAACTGCTTTGAATTCATAGATATCTGGCTGTAGTGCTGTGAATATAGTTTCTCCCTTTCCACTACTATCAGTTTTTACTGATATATATTTCCTCCAGCTATAGTCTCTAGATGTTCTATACATAATATCTACATCTATCTGCATCTTTGGATCTACCTGTATAGATAACTTTATCTGTGATCCCGATGCTATATTTCCAGATAACTGTATCTTTGGTGTAATCTTCTCTACAGATATATGCAGTATATTGCTTGTAGAGGATGAGTATAGATCTGTAGGGTGGAGGAAAGCTCTTAGCATATATGTACCAGAGCTATTAGGCGTCCATATATATCTAAAGGAGTTTCCATCGACATAGATTCTCGATAGTTCTTGCCACTCAATACCATTCTGGCTAATCTCTATAGATATAGTGCTTCTTATCGGTGTTGATACCATGCCGCTGATTTCTATTGGTTTAAACACCTTTGCTGTAGATGTATTGCTAGTTATATAGATGCTAGGTCTACTCTTAACAACTGTTATAGCATTTGCAAGACTGTATCCTGTTACACCTAGGGGAGTTGTATAGTTTGCTGTGGCAGATACTATGTATATTCCTGGTCTATCTATAGCTATAGGAATTACTGTCTTAGTAATATTGTTTGGATCTATAGATCTTAGATATAGTGCTCTATACAAAGAACCGTTTATATATATAGCTAGATAGGTATTGAATAGAGGTGTAGAACCCATATTAATAGCTGTAACAACAACTTGGAAAAATCTTGTATCAGCTTCAACAGTTTTCGGACTATCTATAGAGAGTCCCAATACAGATGGAGGTGAACTAACTACTACAGGGAATGAGAAGCTCCTTGAAAAATTCTTTCTAGCACCATCAACAGCATTCTCTATATAGCCATTGAGATGAATATCAACAAAGATATTTCTCGATTCTCCAGATTTTATAGATGTGAGACTCGGTTCAACAACTGGTAGAGTTATGGTGGTAGTCCTCTGTTCATTGCTACAGTTGAAAATACCTATATATCTAGATATCGATATATTTCCTGTAGATATAGCTAGATTTGTTATTGATAAAACACTATCTGCTTTACATTCAACGGGATATATAGATATGTTTATAGATGCTATAGATCCTATAATCCATGGAATTACTGTTGTAGCATTAATCTGTAGAATCCATTCATAGACTTCATATACATATGAATATCTTCTTACTGAGAACTCCTCTACACTCTGTATATAGACAATAGCTGAGGTGGTTAGGAGCATTATTACCGATAGCCCAATAGCTAGAGCTTTATGCAATTGGCTAACACCACTACCTATATATCTTTCTCAGAACAAGAATAAATAGTGTTATTGATAAAAGAAGTGATGTGAAAGAAGCTATCAGGACAACTGTATTGATATAGTTTACATTACTCACATTACTGCCTAGAGTGCTAGAACTCATATTAGCTATACTGCTCTCTATAGCCCTAACCCTTTCCTCTAGATCTAGAACCCGGGACTCAACTCTAGATATAGCCATAGTATTATTCTGTATAGCTCTCCTCAAAGAATCTATATCTATATCGCTAAACGGTATTGATATCTCTACATACCATCTCCTACCCTCATCAGGGGTATGTATCTTCAATACAAAATCTCCATATACATACCTTATATATAGCCATACATCAGAATCTATCGGAAGTTCTAGACGTGCTTCACCAAAACCATCTGTAACAGTAGATATGCT
This sequence comes from Ignisphaera aggregans DSM 17230, assembly GCA_000145985.1. Lineage (NCBI taxonomy): Archaea > Thermoproteati > Thermoproteota > Thermoprotei > Desulfurococcales > Desulfurococcaceae > Ignisphaera > Ignisphaera aggregans. Next base: position 1,526,641 of record CP002098.1, read on the forward strand.
ATACATATTCGATATAGCTGTAACAACAATTCCTCTCCCTAGAGATCCACCAATAGAAACTCTAACTATAGTCTCTATAGTCTTTGGAATCTCCATAAAAACTATAATTCTATCAATCTGAGTTCTACATATATCATTCAATGGAATTATATAACCATAGATAGGTGTATTATCTAGAAATATATTTTTGGGCTCTAGACCCCATCCAACTATATACATAGGTATCTGTCTACCACATATATATAGCGTTAGATTGGTATTAGCCATTTCCCTAGGGATAGAGGGATATATAGAAAGGCTATAGATCCCAATATCGAGACCTAGTAAACCATATATAAATATTGATAGTGGTGAAAGAGATATTGTATCTCTAGCAAAATCAATATTGTTAATATATTGAAGCAGTAGTTTTGTAGCTGTATATAGATATCCATATCTTAGGAGAATAGCTATTGATATCCATGAATATGGATCTTCATAGAAGATTCTATCTGTATATAGTAAGTAGTTCATATAGTTAACTACATATGTTACATGTCTATCTATATCTGGGAGATCTGCTATAGCTATTGAGAGTGCTCTAAAAATATTGCTCTGATTGATATCCTCTATCACACCTCTATTCCATCTAAGGATGTAGTGACCTTGATAATACATAGTGTTTCTAAGTATACTATCTATATTACTTAGAATAGTATTGATAGAGCTAGGAGCATAGCCATAGCTCTCTACAAACATAGATAGAACCTTTCTTAGAAGCACCAGCTCAATGACATCATATATATCGTTATTCGCCACATTATCGATATATCTCTCTATACCCTCTATAACAATGTCTATATTCTCTAAGGTAATATTGCTGTGAATAGCATTTGCATAGAGATATAGAGCCTTGACCATATCGTCTATTGACATCTCTTTATTTATATTTATACACTTTGCAAGATTGCTTACTATATAACCATAGTCTCTAGCTATCTTTGCAAAATCTATAATAGCTATAGTTTCAACAAGGCTTCTCATACATAAATCGTTTCCTGGGTAGCCATAGACAATATTTATGAGGCTATAGACAACGTATCTATATAGATTATCTACAGCTATATTGTTTGTATCTATATCTGGATATCCACTTAGAATCTCTAAGAAGAAACTCTGAGATTCTTTAGCTAGTGAATCTGTATTTCTATAGATATCTAATAGATATCCATTATCAATACTATCTCTTGATATCACAAACAATATGTCTATACATCTACCGCTGATAAGAGGTATTTCTATCGATAGTGATGAAATGTTTATTGTATCTATATTTAGTTGATATTGTGATAAAATTGCAAGATTATAGCTAATATTGTCTATAAGTAAATTGATTATATTTTGAATACCTCTCTCAACTATATATTCATATCTATTCCCTATATTTATAACAATTGAAAGATTTGTAGTTGGTATGTATGAGGATAGACATATTGTTGTGTAAAAGGCTCTATATCCATATAGAACATATGTATATATGCTAAGTGTATTGCTATTTATAGATAGTTTTGATGATATTGAGTAACCCGTATATAAGACAGTATATCTATTAGCTATATTTTCTATAGGGGTTTTGTTAAGGTATAGAGAGAGGTATATTCTTTTATAGAAATCGGCATTTTCTATGCTAAATATTTTTGGAATTCCATTTACTAGAATAAGCTCTATATTCTCCTGAGACTCTTGAGAGGTTTTTATATCTCTAAGTAATGTGTATAGCTTTGTATTATTCGCAACACTGAATAATGCTTGCTCTATCTTTTCTGCATACAGCTCTCCACAACATATGTTTATTGTTGAGATCATTAGCATGATTATTATTAGAATTGCTAGAATCCTCATTCTAGACACTATACAGTGTATAGCATTGTGATAATATAATCTAGTATTTATTCTGCGACTAAAAAGCGTTATCATCTTATTCATATCTATTTATATTCTCTGTAACAATTAATAGCTAGGAGTGTGGTATGGTTGATAGAAAGAGATTTACATATCTATTACTAACCTCATTAACAGTAATGATTAGTACAACGGCTATGCTATTCCTATTTATAGGTACTCCAAGGTTCTTTGTAGAATATATGTCTATTCTAGTTAATGATCCTATAGCTCTTATACTAATATTTGTAGTGTCAATAATAGTTACATCTATAGGAGGTATACTAACATTTTCATCGGATAATGAGTATCTTATGGCTGTAGGTGTTATTATGATGCTTATAGGGATTTTAATGGTGGTGACATCTCTACCAAGACTTGTTGATATGGCTTATAGATCTCTTGGTAAAGGTTTTGAAGAGTTTATGAAGAGGATAACGAATACTAGTTAGCTCGTAGGTGTGAATATCTCTTCGATGTTAAATAGTTTGAATAGTGATTGTGAGAACATTGATGCTACTATCATTGTTGCTCCACTTAATATCAGTAGTATTGATACGTGTATCCATGCAGAACCTGTAAAACCTCCTCTTGCAAACTGTATCGCAAATGCATTTAGTATTGTTATTATGAATACAAGCATCATTTTTACTATAGCTATAATGTTTGGATCTATATATGTCATAGGTATTATCTGTATAGGCATTGTACCCATTGCCTGGATCAGTTGTTGGAATAGTATGACAAGTGTAAATACTATTTCTGCTAGAGCTACTGTTAATATATGGAGTATATAGATAACTCCTTGAAAAGCCCTTGCAATCTGCTCTCTCTGCTTCCTCAGATTTATAATTCTCTGAATAGTTGTGCTCAATATCTCTCCAACTTTTGTTGGATCTCCACCAGATTCTACAGCATCGTAGAATATATCCATTCCCCTCCTAACAGTCTCACTACCTGTCTCACCTATGAAGAAATACATAGCTATATTTCTATCAACACCATTTCTAAGTCTTGAATATAGTCTCTGTAGAGGTTTAGTAAGTTCACCAAAATCTGTTCTTAGAATACTTCTTAGAGACTGTGCATAATTTCTTAGAGTAGTAAATGCGAGCCCAAGGCTCCTTATAAATACTGTGAAGAAACTCTCAATATTTTTAACCTTATTCTCAATTCTCCTACCAATTATCCCTGGTATTATCATGAATACTCCAAAGCCTATTAAGAAATATGATGGATCTCTATAGATATTAATGATAAGAATACCAACAGTACTTGAGATTATTACTGAGGCTAGGAGTGAATATAGATAGAGTTTTCTCTCAGGCATATTTATCTTCATATCATGGACTATATCTTGTTTTGGTAGAGATCTTCTTATTAGATATACAAGAGCTGCTAGAGCTAGAACTGTTCCTATAAATGATACTAATATTGTTGTTATTCCTCCAAAGAATAGAATTGATATTAGTATCAGATTTATATTTATGAATAGTGCAGATGATATAGATGCACTATATATACCCAAAAGAATTCTTGTAGCCTCTAAAACTCTTGCATAGTCAGCCTCATAGCTTACAACCATTGTCTGTTGCTCCATTAAAAGAAATTTCTCTAGATCTTCACCAACATTTATAGCTTCAGATAGTCTCGTAAGAAAATCTCTAAATATAGGATTAGAAACATTTTTTGCCTGGATCCTTGTAGCTACAACAAATCCATATCCCCATCTCTTTGCCAGATTAGCTATTCTATTTAGAATAGAGCTATACTCCTTATAACCCTTACCAGATATATTGCTAAGCCTAAAGAGTTTCTCATGTGGTGGTCTTCCTGTTGATACTGAGTACATATGTGTAACAAGATATAATAGATCTTCATCTATAACTACAGTTACCCCTCTCCTCCTAAGAAGATCAATAATATATTTTAGTAGTATTGGTATAGGTGACATAGTTATAGATAGAATGTTGTAGGGAGATGGAGCTATGAATGCTATTACTATAAGCGATATTGATATCCAGAAAGCAGGGGTTTTAACGATACTCTTTAGATCCATGTAGACACCTTATAGGAGAGAACCTCTCTCAAGCCTTCTTAAAGCTGTTTCAATCCCAAGCTCATACGTCTTTACAATAGCTTTCCACACATCGAAATAATTAAAAATCTTCTTTTCTACAAGAGTTCTAAGGAATTGTGCTCTTAGATCAAGTTCATCATATATCTTCTTCATATTAACTCTAGATATACCTCTCATTACAGCTATCTTCTCCTCTAGTAGATGGCTTGCACCTCTTCCTCTAAATACAAATCTATCTCTAACAGGATCCCATACAAATACAGGTACATATATAATTGCATCTGCCTTAGGATCATATCCGATGATCTCATTTACACTTAGAACCCTTCTAACCATTACACCCTCTCTCCATACAGCACTCTGAATAAGAACAAAGTTTAGATTATCCATAAACGTCTTTGGAATATTTATAGGATCTCCAGTAAGTCTCTGAACAACTCTTTCAACAGATGCTGCATGGAATGTTGATAGAACTGGGTGTCCTGTCTGCATAGCTTGGAAAGCTATAGATGCTTCAACACCTCTTATCTCACCAACAATAATATAGTTTGGTCTCTGTCTAAGAGCAGCTCTTAGAAGATCAAACATTGTTACAGAAGACTCCTTACTACCTGTATCCCTAGTAAGCTCTCTTACCCAATTTGGATGTGGAAACTGTACCTCTGCTGTATCCTCAATAGATACTATCTTACTTGTTGGTGGTATGAATACAGCTATAGCATTTAAAGTTGTTGTCTTTCCACTAGCAGTTTCACCACATATAAATCCACTCATAGAATTATTGAGAAGCATCCATAGATATGCAGCTATCTTCTCATCAAATGTATTCCAAGCTATTAGCTGTGTAACACTTATGGGTACCTTAGCAAATTTTCTTATCGTAAAGTTACTTCCATGGAGACTCACATCACTGCCATAAACAATGTTTATCCTTGATCCATCTGGAAGTGTTGCATCTACTATAGGTCTTGCATGAGAGACAGGTTTTCCTATTCTCTCAGCAAGTTTTATGACAAATGTATCTAGTTCTTCCTCTGTCTTAAACTCTATATTTGTCTCTAGAGAACTAAATATCTTGTGTACAACATATATATATCCAGAGCCCTTACAAGTTATATCCTCTAGCCATGGATCTCTTATAAATGGCTCTAGTATCCCTAGCCCAACCTTCTCCCTCAGTATGTGGTATCTTAGATACTCAAGCTCTGGTCTATAGACAGGTATATACCTAGAGTTATTCTTTATCTTACCATAGTCTACAGGTGTATCTACAACTCTTACAATCTTATCTAGTTTAGAGAGAATTACCTTCTTCCTCTCCTCTACATCCTCAGAAACATCCTTCTCAGTTATAAGCTCAGCAAGTCTAATCTCTAACATCTCCATAAGCCTTGGATCAGGCTTTGGAGGCTCTATAGCAACATACTTCCTATACCCACTAACAGTTCCCTGGGGAGGCATATAGACATGGATGAATATTCCTTCTCCAAGTGGATAAACTATATTTACATTTCTAATCTTCTTAAGATCATAGCTAAGCTCATAAGTGTCATAAAATGTTGGTATTCCAACACTATTCGAAATACTCTCTATATATCTATATAGATAGGGATATATCTGCAATAATCTAGAGAATCTCTTATCAGAAACAACAATCTTCTTAACACTCTTTGTTACCGCCATAGACTCACCCTAGGATCTAGCAACAGATAGTGGAAGAATCTTTATACCAAAAGCAGGATCTACATCAAATGCAATCATATTGTCAACAGGCCCTAGAGCACCCCTAAGTTTTACTATCTCCATAGCCTTTATAATCCTTCCACCAATCTCAAAAGCCCTAAGCTTTATATATCCATCGCATATACTTCTAGCTCTAATCATTATCTCCTCTGGTAATGCTGATGGATGAATAACCAGTATTATCACCTTCCCCTGAGAAACAATATTCTTTGCTAGTGTTAGAAAGTCTAGAACAATACTCTTTGTAGCATATACAGCTAGAACACTAAAGGAATCCAATATAAATACATCCCATTGATCAACAGTTCTCTGCATATATCTCCCAACAATATGTAGAAGATATTTAGCTGTTGTCTTTGCCCATTTAGCACCCTCTATATGAACTGGATAAATATTTAGCAAACCCTTTAAGAAATATCTAGAGATATCAATACTAACTCTCTTTGTCTGAAGAATAAATTCTCTAACAGTAGACTCTGTAGTTACATAGAATACCTTTAAACCCTCTTTAAGAGCTCCATAAGCAATCTGCTGAACAAAAACACTCTTCCCAGTACCATGATCACCCTCGATAAGGAGTAGAGATGGTATAGGAATACCACCGCCAAGCCTATTATCAAGCTCCTCATTAGCAGTAGATATAACCTCAACCCTAGGTCTATCCATATATATCACCCAGCTACATAGACGTAATGTGTCTTTCCACCAGCGAGAAAAACCACTATCTCTATATAGGAACCTGGATCTATATAGCTTGGAGCTAAAGCCTCTATAACAAGAGTCTCACCGGGTTTAAGTGAGAATCTATTGACAGGATATACAATATTGTTGACTAATATGTATAGAGGTGTCCATGAACCTCTTACGGGATTAGAGCTATATCTCAATAGATATGTACTCCCACTATTTATCGTCATTGATATCTCTATCTTTGTTATATCTGTAATTGGTATAGATCCACTATTTAGGAGATAGATATATGCTGTACCATTGCTATAGATAGTAGTGTTTACAATCTTCATCTCTATCACTCTAGAGCTATCTCTTATCCCTTTAATGCTCTGCATATATATTGATGTTATTGATGAGAATACTGTGTATATACTAAATATTGCTAGTAATAGAATTGCTATAGATATTATCCCAGCTGATATAGGATCAGAGATTCCTTTCATAGATCTATCCACTATAGATATACTCATTTTGAACACCATTTGGTAGAGCTATTCTTATATTGAATGGTATGGAGAAATCTGTAGCATTATATATTCTTATTATTAGTGTTTCTCCAACTCTCCACACACCATCATTCTGTATCTCTGTAAAGTTCCAGTGGTTTGGATATGCTGTCTGGCTATATGTATATAGCTGGAGTTTGTCGGTGTCATATACATATATATCTATCTTCATAATCTCATCTATAGATATATCCCTTGAACCAATATTCTTTACAAACATAACTATATGTCTATTGCTATTAGTTGTATTTAGAGCTACATAGACAATATCTATAGATGTTGCTATTCTATCCCTAGCCTCCCTACTACTCATCCTCACAACATTATTGATAATACCTATCTGTGATATTAGTGCTGTACTAAGCATAGAAGCCATTATTATCCCTGCTATAACAAGTATAGCTGTATTAACACCTTCAGAAGCCATAGCATCACCTATTTGTAGCTATATCAACAAGCTCCTTGTCGGCATCCTTATCCTCTACACCAAATATCTTTGCAAATGTGTATAGAGATACTATCTGTTCAGTAGCCTTAACACCCATCTTCCTAGCTGTATATACAAATTCAACTATATCTAAAGCAATATTTCTCTCATCAGTAGTTATAATACCTATATCAGAGGAGAATCTTATAATACCATCGACAATCTCCTTAGGAAACTTTGTAAGCATATCATCAACCCACTTAATAAGCTTTATAAATCCTCCAAGACCTATCCTCCTAATACTAGGGCTAACCTCAACAACATGTTTCTCAGCCTTCTCCACACCTATCTCCTTTTCCTCACCATGCTTCTCAGCTCTCTCCTCCCCAGATCTTCCACCAACCCTCTTCTCAATAGCCTCAAAAGCCTTCTCAATATCCTCTAGAGATGGAGCTCTCTCCCTAGAGATCTCAGTATAGCTTCTAAGAACATTGAATGGATTTGTGGCCTCAGATATACTTGCTCTAATATCTACAAGAGCATTCCTAATATCCTCTAAACTCCTATTAAACTCCTCTCTAAGATTCTTAACCTCCTCCTCAACAGTATTTATCCTAGAACTAAAATCTCTAAGCTTTGTCTCTACAAGACTTGTAATAGTATTGACAAGAGACTCCTCAATCTTCTTAAAATCTAACATCTGTTGGACCGCCATCTGAGGCTGCTCCGCCACAGCTCCACTCTCTACACCTTCTACAGGTTCTTCAGCTTCCTCTACAACAACCTCTTGTTCTTCTCTATGCTGAAATCTCCTCATCAGCGGATGTACAAGTGTTCTGCATATAAAGCAGTTGCATGGCCACTCAACATCATTTCTATTCTTATCAACACCCCTTATCTCCTCAGCAACTTCAGCACCCATGTTACCACCCTATCGCTATACTTTATACAGCATTGTGTGCTACTGCAAACATTAGCCCTATTATAGCTGTTGATAGTGCTAGGACTATTGGTGCTATATATGGATTTAGAAGAGATATATACATAGAGATAGCAAGTATTGCTAGGGATATTCTTGTAATGAATCTTACAACTATTCTTGGATGTGCAGATCCTATTAGTTTTGAAGCTAGTGTTGCTAGTACTGATTTCTTATATTTTAGGTAGTATGGATGTCTATAGAACACAGTCATACCATCGTCTGTTAGTCTATACCAGGGCTGTGTAATGCTTATTCTCACACCTATACTAAGTTTTGTAAATATCTTTGAGAGGACTCTTCTAAGCCTCGACTCTTTCTCAAACCTCTTAAAGAGTCTTATAGGACTTGTCTTCTCAGAGAACATATCTAGATATGACTTTGCTCTCTCAGGACTAAGCTTCATAGCCTCTGCAATTCTTGTCAAAGGAAGTTCACCTCTTCTAGAGGTTGCTATAGCTATTATTGCATCAGCTATATGGTCATACATAACCATATTGCCTATGAAATCAGGTAGAAGCATCTTTCTACTCTCTCTCCTACTCCTAAACATATCGTTGAATCCATTTATTGTTTTTATAAGCTTAGAATAGTACTCCTCACCCTCACTAGAAAGTCTATACATATCAATACTCCCGTCAGACTCCTTAACGACAAGACCCTTAGAAACAAGCTTCCTAATAGCATCCTGAACAGTTTTATACCTCAGACCAGTAGCTATAGATATATCCTTAACCGTGGAGCCATTCCTAGAATTTGCAAGAGCAATAATAATCTTTAGCTGTACAGACCCCCTGGCAAAATCTATCATAGAATCGAGCTCTCTAAGCACATCAACCTTAGATAGATGGGCAATATACTCATTATCTATGCCCATCACCTTCACCTCTATCAACACTCTCAAGACTAAAAACAAGTTCTAGAATAGATGGAGACTCTATAGATACCCTAGAAACCTTCAAGCCCCTCAGCCTAGCAAACTCATCAAGCCTCCTCAAAATCTCTCTAACATCATCAAGATCAACTCTATCAAAAACTCTAACCCTAACCTCAAAACCCTCGCCAATACATATAGCTATAGCATCATAAAACTCATCTCCAAACCTAATATTATTGTCCTCAACATCGCTACAGATACCACTCATATCTATCCCAATAATATATACAGCAGTAGCACAACAAAACCATTAAAATCTAGAGAGAAAAACAATAGAGACACATTCAACCCATTAAAAAGATGCACACCTTAAAAACCGGCAGTAATAGCAGTAGGCCTTCTAAATATGTATATAAAGAATGAGAAGAGGATGTGGAAACCAATAACAAGAAAAACAATAGCTAGTACAAGGAGAGCTATATAGAGATACAGATTATCTATAGATCTAGAGTATAGAGAGATGTAGAGACCTAGAAAAAGAGATGTAAAACCAATCAAAATAACAACTATGTGGAAAGCCTTTGAAACATTATGTCTAGGAGAAGATTTTGATAAAAAAATAGTTTTTGATATATACATATCTTTGCACCTAACAGCACAGGCCTTAGCCTAGGTCGACAACACCCTGGGTAAGACTTGGAGGTACATTCCTCTCAATAGTTAGTGGAGCACCTATAGGCACTCTAACCTCAAGCTTAATAGTATCATAGCTCTGCGGCATTGCAGTATTATCATTATAGTATGTCAGCATCAAAATCTTTTCACCAGGATCAAGCACAGTATCATCATTAACCTTGGCAACCCAGTCCATAACAGTAACAACCTTACCACCAGCAAACTTAGCAAAGAACTCCTTAAATGTTAAACCAGTGGAATCAACATCATCAGGCAAACCAATGACAAAAGCATATGGTAGTCTGCTACATGATATGCTTACCTCAACATAATACGCATTCTGGTCAATCGTAATAGTGCTCCCAGATGTACTAGTGCCATTTACAGCTCTTATAGTGGTAACAACTTGTTGTAAAGGCTCATTATAAATAATGTATCCTTTATAGGTCTGAGTTACTGGATTTCCATCAAACTTAACTTTAACACTGGCTGTACCACTTTTAAGCTCTAGATTATAATCCTGATCACTAGTTTCTGTGATTTTCCTATATGTTATACTTGATACACATTCATATACATAGAATTTCAGCACATCTCCTTTCTTTCCACTAATTTTTGGAGCAGCCATTGTACTTACTATTTTATATGTAGCACCACTATTAATATCGTAGGTATTAGTGCCACCTTGAGTGTTGGGGGTTAGGAGGTAGAAATTGCCATTGGGATCTTTAGTCAGGTTGTAAATCTCCTGTGTTTCTCCAAGGTTGACTACTGTTTTAGTTATATTTGCCAATGTATCTGGTGTGTCTACTGGTGTTAGTACTGCCATTAGATAGGTGTTTGCTATTGCTATTCCTCTTTGTGGGCTCCAGTAACCTACTATTGATTTGCCTGGTGTTAGATCTACCATGTATTGTCCTGTTGATAGCTTTATAGGTACATAGATATAACTTATTCTAGAGATAGAAGTATCTACTGTTGCTACAACTGAGCCGTCTACCATTAGTGCGCTGCTAGATTCTCCCAAACCTCTCTGCATTACTTGTCTGCTTTGCTGTGTTGTGAAGAATCCCATGTTTAGTACTACGAATGCTAGTGCTGCTGCTACTATTACGAATGCTATCATTACTATTGCTGCTTCTATACCCACTATTCCTCTTTTCAGTGTTTTCCTATTTGTTTTACCCATTTTTCCATCCCGAGTACCTCTTTGGTGTTTTTGTGCTAGATACCTTGTGTTTTTGTGCCGACTGCTGGTCTAGATAAACCTGTTTTTCTTTGAATTGAATGTTGTAGTCATGTATATACTGATAACCATATCTCTATGGCTATGTCTATGGCTTAGCTAATTCGCTATGGCTATCCATTCCTCTGGCAATAGCTAAATATTCTTGGGTGTTCTAGACATATCTTGTTCTATAGCTCGCTTTCTATTCTTTGTTGGATAGCCATTATACGCACAAGATTTATATAATCTACTCCATATACAGTATTAGGTAGTTATAGTTGAATTGTGGTAGAGACTATGGCTAGCTATAGTCCAAGGGTTGAAAAACACAGCTTACTTCTTATTGATAGAGATGTTGATGAGATGTTTATTATTGGAGAGGAGATAAATGTGTATAAAGCTTATAAGTTACAGAGCTAAATAATATTGGGGGTGGAGCAAAATAGCTAGTGGTGTAGAGTCTCTAAAGCTTCATATTAGAAGATATCTCAATACTGTTGTACCTGGCTATATACATATTATTGATGCATATAGTGTTAAGAAATATGGTTTACCTGCTATAGATCTATTTCTATCGGATCCAACAAAACTTTATGAGGTTCTTATAGAGTATTATAGGGATAGTTTTACAGCTGATTTTGCGCTACAGAAATTCTTTCTAAGGCCTCTGGCTATGAAGGCTGGAGATACATTGCTTGAGGAAAGACTTCTACAGGTAATAAAGCAGAGGAGGGTTGAGGAGTTTAGGGAGCTTCTAAAAAGAATTGTATAGATTAGACCCCTATAGACTCTATCTAGATCCTATATATCTTTTAACGATGGGTATAATGATTATAGCTCCAGCCATATTAACCACAAGTTCTCCCGGTATAACAGATATAAACATTGGTAGTGGTTCTCCTATCTTTGCTATAGATGAGAATAGTATTATCCCTATAAATATCCCCACAACAACAGTATCTATAACAGCTATTAGTGGTAGTAACCATTTTCTATAGCCAAACGCTCTACCCATAGCATAGTTTATAATGCTGTATGTAAATGTGCATAGAGTTCCTATAGCCATATCCCATATACCGTAGAACGATATTAGATTTGCTATTAGAGTTCCTATGGTTAGCCCTAGAACAGCTTCAAAACCCATTACATATGGCAGTGGGTTTAGCATATCAGCTACTCTTATCTGCCATGGACCAAAGCTTATACCTGGCAACATCCATACAAGTGCTATATACATAGCAGCTATAGCTATCCCGTATAACACCCTTAGATTTATCTTTATAGATCTAGACATATCTTTCGCCTAGCTAAATAGCCATGAAATATCTATACCTAGTCAATACCTCTCCACTTTATGGATAGCCTAAAAAGCTTTTGTATAACAGTATATCTATGTCTATAAATCAATACTCTGTGATCAGTATTGTCAATAGATATTAGGAATCTTAGTGTTGATATAGGTACTAAGAAGATTTTGAGCAATATATCGATATCCTTTGGTAGTGGTCTCCACATAGTTTTTGGGAGAAATGGTGCTGGAAAAACCACTCTGTTTAGAGCTATAGCTGGTTTGATTAAGTTTTCTGGAGATATACTGGTTAATGGCGTTAGTATTAGGAGTCTCGGTAGAAGAGAGCTGTCGAAGGTTATTGGATATGTATGGCAGAATCCCTACTATGGATTTATAGAGACATCTGTAAAGGCGGAGATAGAGGCTATTCTAAATATACTTGGTGTTGAGGGTGATTGGAGTATTGCTGAGATTCTAGTGCCTAGATATCTATGGGATAGAGATCCATCTACGCTTAGCGGTGGTGAGGCTAGGAGAGTATCTATAGCATCTGTATTGATAGCAGATCAACCTATATGGCTATTAGATGAACCTTTTACTAATCTTGATAGCGATGGTGTTGAGGCTCTGCTTAGAGTTATAGATATGGGTAGGAGGAAGGGAAAGACAATTGTTATAGCTTTGCATGAGACGTTCTATGCATATCTATTGAAGCCAGATACAGTTACTATACTCGATGGTGGGAGGGTTGTGTATAGAGATGTGTGGAGCTCTATAGAAGACTCAATACTTAGGAGATACGGCTTAATCCCAATTGGTGATATATGTGCTGGATATAGTCATAGAAGAGATACTCATGTTTAGAGAGAGGTATAGACCGAGGAAAGATGTTTTCTATATAGAGCTAATAGCTATGGCAATATCAATAGCATTTCCATATATAGTCAAAGACATTATAGTTGCAACTATATACAGCTTTCTATATCCATTAACACTAGCTATACTAGGTCTAAGAAAATCATCTCTATATACACTAGCATCATACGCACTACTAACACTATTCCTAATACCAATGGCAGTAGTCTTCCACGGGGATATAGAAAATGTCTATAGATTCACATTGGTAGCACTATCAACACTATCCATAGGAATACTAATACTATCAACACTACACCCAACAATATTCAGAAACAACATATATCTATACCTATTAGCAATAATGCTAAACAACACATTGAAAGAGGTAAGAGATATAGCAACAGTATTCAGAGCAAAGGGAGAACAAGGACTAAAGCTATACACAAGAATAATAATAACATCGATAATAATAACATTCACAAAAATAGAAACACTAATAGACTCACTAAAAGCTCGGGGAATAGAAATAGAATAGCTAGACAGATCTAGTAGAAACAGAAACAACACCAGAGCTAGTCACAACAGATATGAATATGGACATAGATGTAGATGCAGATACTATGTATACATCTACATAGGCATCCTGGAGATTTCCTGGCCCTGTATATCTCACGCTACCTGTTTCTTGGATTTTGAAGGGAATGATAGAGATATTTAGCTGTCCACCTGCTGGAAGAGGATATGGAAGTATTGATGTATTAGCTTTTGATAGTAACATATATCCAGCCCCATTTGCATTTTTCGGTCCTGATGAATATACCAATCTTGTTTGAGTCTGTCGACCTATTCTAACAACAGCGATAACATTGTATGTATAGGTATAGCTATAGTTGTAGACAATAACTATGCCTGTTATAAGCACAGATTCTGGACATCTATTGTAAATGGCTAGATTTACATCTTCGTATATAGCTATGTTATATGTTATTAGATTTCCTGTAGAAATTTGTGTCGAGTTTTCATATTTGGGCATATGTGTATATATAGCATCTATACAGGAGGTAAATCTGTATGTTTTTGTCTGTTTCTCTAGTTTGGATAATATGTTTTCTGTGTAGCTATATATTCTATCTATTGTTGTTATTGCTAGCCACATGAATATTATCATCATTATGATTATGAATACTCCTCCAACTATGCTTCCAACAGATCTTCTATATCTTTGATGCCATTGCATATATCTCTCCCCCGCTATAAATAATCTTTATGTTGCATAGGACGCAGCTGGCTGTTGGGCATGGGCATTGTATTGATGCTATTGATAGCTGTGGGACATATACCCTGTTTACACCGTTTATAGTGTCTCTTGAGCCGTCGTCTCTATATAGTGTGCATATTGTTAGTGTTTCGTTTATGTATACAGCATATATCTGTATTGCTTGGCTTCCTGTAGCTATTATTGTCACAATATTGTTGTTTCTATCTATGTGGCTCACCATAATATCTATAGAGCCTCCCTCTACAGCTGTAAGTCTTGTTGCCAAGGCGCTGTAGTATCTATCTGCAATACTGTTTATGTATAGAACCATTGTCGCTCCTATGACAAGAGTTATTATTATCATTATAATTGTTGCTGTATATTCGCTAACAGCTCTCAAACTATCACCAGAGAAACTATCTCTTTTCCAGAGATATAAAGATATGTATATATAGTCTCTCTCCAGCTCCATAAAACGAAAACCCCTATTTCAAATCTATATAGCTCAGCAAACGCCAGCAAAACGCTGGATAATACATTCTGCAATAAAAGTATATCGCGGTGAAAATATGTATCTAAAGAGAGCTATATCGCCAATAGTAGCAACAATACTACTGATACTGATATCTATAGCTGCAGGAGTTATCCTATGGCTATGGATATCAGGATTCATAGCACAAACACCAACAGCACAACCAGCACTAGCTGAGAGGATAAGGATAGAAGCTGTAAAGGTTAATACAACACATATAACCATATATGTGAGAAACCTCGGCAATTTAGATGTAACAATCTCATCTGCATATATACTCGATATAGGTGGTGTAGTTATGGACTTTCTCAATATAAGTAAGACTACAATACCTCCAGGCGAGGTTAGACCTGTTTCAGCACAAGTTGACACATCTTCACCATATAGATCTGGGTATAGCTATATGGTGAAGGTTGTTACATCAAGTGGTGTTGAGGCTCAATATGTATTTGTTTGGCCATAGATATAGCTAGACCTAAACATATATAAATCATTTTTATCTCTGTATTTCCTAGGTCTGTGTGCTATGGCTGTAGAAGGTATTAGGGTTTTAGAGAGATATAGTGTTGGTTTTAATAATCTTGTTTCTGTTTCTATTTTAGAGGATTTTCATGGGAAGCATATATATGTTGTTGATGAGCCTAAGCTTGATGAGGATTCCTCTAAGTTTCTTGAATATGTATACAACTTTATTCTAGGTGATGTCAATCTTCTTAGGAGGGTAACATCTTTCTCTAGTTTTGATGAGGGTTTTGAGCCTGTTAGGAGTATTGTTGTTGATATATGTAGAAAACTTTATAGGAGGTGCAAGTTCTCTGACGATATTCTTACAGCTGTTGTATACTATATACTGAGGGATTTTGTTGGATATGGAGAGATAGATCCCTTTCTTAGGGATCCAAATATAGAGGATATTACATGTGATGGTGTTGGAATACCTATATATGTCTTCCACTCATCCTATGAGTGGCTAGAGACAAATAAGATACTGAGTCATTTACAGCTTGAGAAGGTTGTTAGGAGGCTTGCATATAGAGCTGGTAGAGAGGTTAGTGTTGCTCAGCCTATTGTAGAGGGTATTCTTAGGCCAGAGGGCTATAGGGTTCATATAGCTCTAGATACAGTTTCTCTAAGGGGGCACAGCTTTACTATTAGAAGATTTAGAGAGTTTCCATATACAATAGTAGATCTTATTACTAGAGGTATGATTGATCCCGGTATAGCTGCTCTCCTATGGCTTGTGGCAGAGAATAGACAGGGGATAATATTCTATGGACCTACAGGCTCTGGAAAAACAACTCTTTTAAATGCAATTGCTATGCTGATACCTCCAGAGCTAAAGATTGTAACTGTAGAGGATACTCCTGAGATAAGACTTCCACTACACGATAACTGGGTATCAACCGTGACAAGACTTAGCAACGATCCACATATACAGAGTATTACTCTTCAGACACAGGTTGAATCTGCTATGAGACAGAGACCAGATATACTTATACTTGGTGAGATAAGATCTAGAGAGGCATACAGCTTTTTCCAAGCTGTTTCAACAGGTCATGGAGGGCTTACAACAGTTCATGCAGAAAGTGTTGAGTCTTTGATAAAAAGACTTGTTGCACCCCCTATGAGTGTCCCAAAGGCATTGGTATCAACATCTAAGCTATTTGTACAGGTTAGAAGAATTGTTGAGCAAGGCAAGGTTATTAGAAGGGTTCCATATATACATGAGGTTGATGATTATGATCCTATATCAGATAGGATTATAGTGAAGACATTAGCTATATTTAATGGTGAGAGAGGTAGATGGTTTATAGATTTAAAGAGTAGTAAGACTCTTAGAGATATAGCTGAAAATATATTGGTTAGCTATAGCGATGTTATTGAGGATCTATATAGAAGAGCACAAATACTTCTCTATGCATATAAATCTAATCTCGATCTAGTCTCTCTACACATACTTGCAAGAAGATATAGAAGAAATCCTGAGGAGACATATAGAGAGGTGTTGAAGAGTCTTGGAGGTATGGCATATGAGTTTGAAATTCTTGAAAAAGTTGAGAGAAAAACTATCTGATGCTCTATACATATCTCTAAAACCCTTTGAATTCCTGATATATTCTATCTATAGATATATTGATCCAAAGCTTGAGATATATGTTATTGGCTCAGGAATATCTCCGAGCATCAATAGATATGTATATATATCATCACTAGCAATGCTAGTATCGCTAATAGCGGTCTTCATCATATCATCTATATATACGATCTATGTATTTGGTATAGCTATACCTATAGCTATAACAGCTTCAGCTATACTCTCTATAGCAACAATATTTCTAGTATTGGCTATGGTCATAGCTATACCCAGGATAATGTACTCTAATAGATCACGTATATTGGAGTCCAAGGCAATACTTCTTCTAATGGCTATATCTCTACTCAGTGCCTCTGGTCTAGATATATATAGTGTTTTTGAGAGAATACCAAATATTCTTGGTGAGAGCTATAAATATTTCTCTATTGAGATAGATAGAGCTAGATATATGGTTAGAGCTGGTATACCTATAGACAAGGTTTTTAGTGATATAGCTAGAATAACCCCTTCCCAAATCCTTAGAGAGCTCTTCTCAGGTCTCTCATCATTTTCTAGAGTTGGTGGTGATCTTGGAAAAGTTGTTGAAGGGGTTTTGACAAGGTATATATCTAGATATGAGTTAGAGGTTGAGAGGATAGCAAATACATTGAGTGTATATACCGAGATATATGTAGCTATATCACTACTAATACCTGTACTAATAGGTTCTCTAGCTATGATATTCCTAATATATCCAATTGGAGGAATATCGTTTGAAGCAATAATGTTTCTCTCAACATTTATCCTCATACCAGTTTCATCTCTTGTAATAGCGGTATTAGCAGATGTAGCTGTATCGAGGTTTAGGCCATGAGTATTAGGGGTAGAGATATTTATATGGCTATAGCTATAGCTGTTCTAATGATAGCTATCTACATTGTCATGCCATCGCTAATAGCTATATTCATAGGCTTTGATATGTATAGAAGGTTTACCTCTATAAAGATCTATATATCTAGAGGAGCAATACCATTTCCAGTTCTTGCATCTTCAGCTACATATCTATTGATAAGCACTATAATCTCCATAGCATCTGAATCTCTATACTTTATCTATAGAAATAGAATGGTTTTGATCAATATGCTTAGGAAGCAGGTACTGGATTTTATACCTCTTACATCTTCATATGTTGCAACAGGTGCATCTCTACTCACATCTCTTGAGGAATCGGCAAAAATTATTGGGAGACCTCTAAGTGACTATGTATATAGATATGTTGAGTTTGTTAAGATGGGTAGAGACCCTGTGGAATCCTTTGATGAGTGTTTCAAGATTTTTCCAAGTGATTTAAGAGCTATTCTATCGTCTATAGCTATAGCTATAACTAGTGGTGGAAGGGTATCAGAGATGCTTATGTATGCAGATAGATATAGTAGACAGATGGCAAGACTTGAGGAGCTTAGGAGGAATAGGATTGAGGGATATAAAGCAGTTATATTTTTAGCTATAGTAGCATTTATCATAAGTGCAATTGTAACCCTGGTACTGCTAAAGACAATGACTAGAATAGCTATTGGAACACCTCTAATAACAGGTTCTATAGATATTGCAGAAGTTGTAACACACTACTATATCTCTTCAATAGTATTAATAGTTATATCATCTATAGCTATATCGAGAATTGTCTATGGCGATGTGGTACACGCATATAAATATATATCAATAATTTCTCTCCTATCAGGAATAGTATTCTCAATAACATTTCTATATATATTCTAACTCTTGATAAAGCTTATTAATTAGAACATCTTCCTAGGCACTAAGGCGGTGCTATTGGCTATAAAAGTTGTCTCCTTTGATGTTTGGGGAACTCTACTAGATACTGATAAGATGTTCAATGCTATTATATCTCAGCTATCAAATACCCTGGGTATTGATGTTGATAGAGTTGGAAATATTTTGCTATCTGTATATAGTGATGTAAAGGATTTGAGGAGGTATGGTGATGTAGATGGATTTGAAATTGTTATGTTATCACAGAAAATGCTTGCTGATAGACTTGGTATTGATGTTGAGAGAATATCTATGGCTATAGAAAATACATTTAGTTCTATAGATCCAAATAGTCTTCTATACAGCGATACTCTATCCTCTCTAGAGATTCTAAAAAGACTTGGATTTAGAATAGGGATTATTGGAAATACTGTTTTCTGGGGAAGCATATGTACCAGAAGACTGCTTAGGGAGACAGGGATATCTAGATATATAGAGATACAGGTATTCTCAGATGAGCTTAGGATACAGAAACCAGATAGAAGGATATTTCTAGAGTTCTGTAGAAAGCTAGATGTTAAACCATATGAGGTTATACATATTGGGGATAGCGTTATAGAGGATATAGGGGGAGCACTATCATCAGGTATGAAAGCTATATACATAGATAGAAATGGTACTACTCTAGGTGGGGCAAGGTATATAGCTATAAAGAGTCTTGGCATAGGGATAATAAGAACACTTAACGATATAGCTAATATCATTGAGGAACTAAGCTAGCTAAAGCTATAGTTATCACTATCAATAATCGGGTTGCTGAGGAATTGCTATGGATATAGCTATATTTGTGATATGTATAGCTATTGCCATAACAATGATATTTAGAGGCTATAATATAGCTCTATCCATAGGTATAGCAACACTTCTCTATACATTAACTATATTTGGTTTAGATTCTATCAATGTTATTATTAGTGCTATAGATATGTCCTTAGCAAATACACTTCTAGCACTACTATCAGCAATGTTTCTCGCAGGTCTATACTCATCGACAAAAGCTTCAAAAGAACTTGTAGAGTCTATGGCATCTATAAGCCCAAGAGCTTCATCTATAGCTATACCTATGGCAATAGGTCTTCTACCAATGCCTGCAGGTGCATATGTATCTGCTGCTCTTGTTGATGAGCTATACAATAGATTTGGTCTTAACTCTATTCAAAAGACTTTTATTAACTATTGGTATAGACATGTATGGGTATCTATATGGCCCTTGTATCAAGTTGTAATACTATCTTCAGCTATATTGAATATTCCTATTAGGGATATTGTTCTTAATAATATTCCTATAGCTATTGCATATATCTTATCCGGTACAATAGTATTTCTCCACATATATAGAAATAGGAATACTGTTTATGGTGGTAGAAGGGTGTTTAGGGGGCTGATACATCTATGGCCATTTATACTAATAGCATTATTCTCCATAGCTCTAGACATAAATATAGCTTTATCAATAGCAATAACATCTATACTATTCATAGCTATATACAGACCATCTAAAGAGAATATCTATAGAGCTATTAGATATATGTTTAACCCAACTATTATAGGGCTCATAATATTTTCATTCATTTTTAGTAGAGCTATAGAGAGAAGCAATATCGCATATAGCTTCGCATCAATATTTAAGGGATATGAAGCTCTAGCACTATTTCTAACACCATTTACAATAGTTCTTGCAACAGGCTTTGAATTTATAACCAAAAGCTTCACCCTCTAGGGCGAGGATGGATGCCTATAAGCTCTAGCTGTTTTAGTTAGTAGATAGTAGTTAGCTATGAAGTTGAAATGCCCTAAATGTGACTATATATGGGAATATAAGGGTAGGAATCCATACTATGCTACATGCCCTAGGTGTTTGAGGAAGGTCAGCATAGCTAGGTATAGGGTTGAATGACTATGCCAGGCGATGAGGGTTTCCTAACCCTCACAACTAGGATGAGGGTTAGTCCCGAGCCCGAGGTAGTCGAGCTCCTCAAGAAGTATAGAGATGCACTCAACTACGCAATCATGTGGATTATTGAGAACTCGATAAAAGTCGGGAAAAGGTATAGAACACCATCTATATCTGCTATTCACAGAACTCTTTACGAGAAGCTGAAGTCTTATGGACTTCCATCTAGAGTTGCGATTGATTGTTATCGGGAGGCTTTGGCGATTGCAAAGTCTTATCTTGGTAATGGTGCTAATGGGAGGATCCCAAGGGTTAAGTCTCTTAGGATGTGGCTAACATCCAACCAGAGTTACAGGATTAGGGAGGGATATGTTGAGATTATTGGTGGTTATAGGCTTAGAATCATTGGCTGGGATAGAAGATATGATAATTATGAGGATAGAGAGGCAAGACTTGTATATAAAGGCAATAAGATGTTTCTAATGATAACTAAGAGGGTGCCCAAGCCAAAGGATGTTGTTCCTAGATGGATTCTTGCTGTAGATGTTAATGAGAGGTATATCTACTATGGTAATAGATTTTTTATTGATAGAATTGGAACAGCTATTGATAGAGCTGTTCACTATAGGAAGCTTGCTGAGGATCTCCAGAGGAGATATTCATCAACAAGATATAATGCTTGGATTAGGAGGAGAGGGATACTCGATAGAATAAGATATTTCTACAGAAAGGCTAGGAATATTGTTGAGGATTGGGCTAGAAAGACAGCTCTAGAAATTGTTATGAAAGCTAAGCAGAATAGCTATGCTGTTGCTAGAGAAGATTTAAACGGATTGATAGAATCTCTAAGAAAACTACCAAAAGATCATAGAGTCAAGATGATGATATTGTCATATAGGAAATTAGTGTATTGGATAGACTGGCAATCACAGAAACATGGAGTTAGAGTAATTATTGTAGATCCAAAGGATACATCTTCAGAATGCCCAAAATGCAGATCAAAAATGGTTGAAAATGGATATAGAAAGATGAAATGTCCATTATGTGGATTCGAAGCTGATAGAGATATAGTGGCGATTCTAAACATTGAGAAGAAAGCACTAAAACAGATGGGGGGACTTCTGGCCGCCCTGACTGCCCCACAGATGACAGATGTATCCCCAAATAGATGTGGGGAACCGATGAACCCTGAAGGGAATACGCACCCTTCAGAGTGGGGAGAAGGTCAGATTTGCTATACTTGCATTTTCACCACTTAAAATACTTCTAAATAGTTATAGAAATATTCTCTTGGCTTTTACAGGAGGGTTTATAGGTGCTATGCTAAGTCCTTCGCATGCATGTTTGGCTATGTCTGCTGAATACTATGGTGCTAGGATAAAGGATGTATATAGATATCTACTTCCATCAGCTCTTATAACTACTGCAATTGTTTTTCTATACACATATCTTCTCTATCCATAGATATAGGAATACATCTACCTGTATCAATACATATCTCTAGATAGGTCTTCTCAACAATTTCACCAAGCTCTATGAATCTCTCCATCAATTCTCTAACCCTATCCTCATCGCCTTCAATCTCCATAAATATTCCAACTCCACATAGATTATCTATAGATATCTCTACATCTCTATCCCTATATATATATCTAATCTTTGAGAAGGATAGAACTGGTTTAAAGCCAAGGCTCTTAAGTATTGCAATAGTATTATCAATATCGTTTATCTCTACCTCATACTCATCTCTATATTTAACACCATTGATAATCTTCTTCGGACCTTTATATGTGAGTCTATATATACATCCAGCTGAGCTACTACATCTATATCTAATTCTAAGAGCCTCATCACTCTCTCTAAAATCTCTACATGGGTGTTGGAAATAGGTATCAGTCTCAATATATCTATCTATAAATCTAAATCCATATCTATCTATAACCCTCTTAACATCTTCTATAGATGTCCTTATCCTTAGCTTAACCTCCTTCTCAATCATCTCCATCCCAAAACTATATGTTTCCTAAAGTTAAAAAGCTAGTTTGTTTTCTATTGTGTTGATAAATTATATCGTTATATAATGGCTTTAATACTTTGTTATATATGTGTCTCCCTATGGCTAGAGAGAGTAGAAGATCTATACCTATAGCTATGACTATAGCTGGTAGTGATTCTGGTGGTGGAGCTGGTATTGAGGCAGATCTAAAGACTTTTGCTGCTTTGAGTGTTCATGGAACTGTTGCTATAACTAGTATAACTGCTCAGAATACATATAGTGTTAAAGCTGTATTCGATCTTCCACCAGATATTGTCTATAAACAGATAGAGGCTGTCTATGAGGATATGGGTATAGATGCTGCTAAAACGGGTATGCTTAGCAATAGAGAGATTATAGAGACTGTTGCAAATGCTGTTAAAAGCTTTGGTTTTCCACTTGTTGTAGACCCTGTTATGATTGCTAAGAGTGGTGCTCCTCTGCTTAGAGAGGATGCTATAGATATACTCATAAAGAAGCTTCTACCTCTAGCAATAGTTGTTACACCTAATAGGATGGAGGCAGAGAGAATAACTGGTATAGAGATAAGGAGTATTGATGATGCTAGAAAAGCTGCTAGGATCATTGTTGAGGATATAGGTTCGAGAGCAGCTATTGTTAAGGGAGGGCATATAGAAAGTGATGAAGCTATAGATATACTCTATATAGATGGTAGATATAGAGAGTTTAGAGCTCCTAGAATATCTAATGGATGTACACATGGAACTGGATGCAGTTTTTCTGCAGCTATAGCTGCTGAGATAGCTAAGGGTAGAAGTATTGAGGATGCTATAGAGACTGCAAAGAGGTTTATAACAATGGCTATTATGTATGGATTAAAGGTTGGAAGGGGTCACTGCCCAGTCAATCCTATTGCATGGCTTGAGATACCTGCTGAGAGATATAGGGTTTTAGAGGATATGTATAGAGCTATAGATATTATAGAGAGGAATGGAGAGCTATTCTCTAGATATATACCAGAGGTTCAGATGAATATAGCTATGGCTATAGATAGTAGATATGCTAGAGATATAAATGATGTTGCAGCTGTAAAGGGGAGAATAGTTAGATATGGAAACACTGTTAAGGCTGTGGGACCAGTAGAATTTGGTGCATCTAGACATGTTGCAAAAGCAGTACTCACAGCAATGTCTATAGACCCGAGTATTAGAGCTGCAATAGTATTGAAATACGATGAAAAGATAATAGAGGTTGCAAAAAGCCTTGGATATACAGCAGTCTTTATAGACAGAAGAGAAGAGCCACAAGAGATAAAGAGTATAGAGGGTGCATCAATACCATGGATAGTTAGAAAAGCCTATGAAGAAATAGGAAAGATACCAGATATAGTATATGACCATGGAGATATAGGGAAAGAACCTGTGATAAGAATATTTGGAAGAAGTGCAACAGATGTGGCTATAAAAACACTGAGAATATTGACACAGATACACATGCCACAAAATCTCTAAAGACATAGAATCTATATCAATAACTTTTAACAAATTCCTAGATATATCAACATGGTAGATAGCAGTTTAACTCTCCTAGATATTCTAGATATAGAGTTTGATAGGTGTTTTTAGTGGGTATAAGGGTTTTATCTGAGGAGGAGAAGGAAGCTATTTTAAAGGCTATTGAAAGTGATAAAAAGTTTAGATACGCCTTGATGGGTCTTCTAGGATTTTCAGAGATTTTGGATAGGATTACAAGGTTGGAGGAGGGTCGGCAGAAGTAGATATACCGATAAATGATATCTATAGAGATCTTATAAAGCTAGAAGGTAGATAGAATGGGGTACAAATTAGAGTTTGGAAGAGGGGCTAAGAAAATACTAGAGGAACTTCCTAATGATATAGCTAAAAAGATCTATGATGAGCTACAAAAACTAGTAGAAAACCTATATGTAAATTCCTATTAGGTCAAGACACTATAACAATTATAGCTATTATCAAAAGAGAGAAATACTATAATAAACTTCTATTCCCTACTTACTCTAATCACTTCCTATAAATATTTAAAAATCTTTAATACTATATTAATATTAGTAGTACATTGGTTAAAGAATATAGTTGGGCATTATGCTATGGCTGATCCCAGGGATATAGTTCTATATACTATTTCTAGATATGCAGCTATAGCTGGGCGTGGTATTAGTAGGATTAGACTTATGAAGCTTCTATTTCTAGCTGATTATATATATAAGAAGCGTTTTAATAAAAAATTAACTAATGCAAAATGGATTATGTGGCTATTTGGCCCCTTCTCTAAGGATATCCTCAACGTTTTAGATGAATTAGAAGTTAAGGGGAAGGTTATTATAGAAGATGTTGATGGTATAGGGATTTTCTATAGCACATATGAGAGGGTTAGACTAGATGATGAAGTGAAAAATATTATTGATGAAGTTATAAGAGAATATGGGGTTAAATCTCTTGAGCAACTTCTTCAGGATGTTTATAGCTTGAGAGAAGTGAAGGAAGCTAAAATAGGTGATTTAATATTATGACAACACATGAAATCTTAGAGAAGTATCTGTGGAAGGGTTTTAATCATAGTACCATATATAGTATATTACATCATGGTATATCTAGTTTTAGTCTATCTATAAAGGATATTGTTGATGAATTTATATCGATACTAATAGAATTAGCTGAAAGTAGTGGAACTCTATGTAGATTTGGAAACTTTATAGCAGATATCTCATTGATACTCAACATGATATTGGGTATAGCTAAGGAGAATGAGAAACTGAGAAATATACTAATTGAAAAGGCTATTAAGATTATTGAGATAGGTTTTCTGGTAATTGACGAGCTTAGAAAGGATAGATTATCATGTAAAGCTATTGATGAGGGAACTAATACAATAAGTAAGATTTTAAAGGAGGTTGATGAAATACTTAAATATAGCTGATTAGTGAAATGATAGAATGAAGCTATTCCTAGATAGTTACTATTTCTACTCATGGGTTAGATTATTGTTGGTAGATATTAGGAAGAGGATACGGAGAAGAACAATAAAGGTGGAAAGCATACTTTTCTTTGAAGATCTTCAGCTACGTACAATGTCTTTAGAAACCTTTAGAAATAAAATAATTCATATTCTTCAGCATAGGATTATAAATGAGTTATATATACAAACAGTAGTTAAGAGGAGGATGAAGAGGATCGATCTTCTTGATATACTTAATAGGGGTATTAATGATGAACAGATTCCTCTTATCGAATATCTCTTAATAGCTGATGATAATGGCAAAGTTAATTATGAGGATGTTAGTGGGGATGTAATAATAACTATAGATGATAGAATCAGAAGAAGAATAGCTAACCTAGTTAAATTTCTATATCCTCAACTTAGTCCATTTAAATATCGTGAATATCTAATTACTAAAGTGGAGAAAATACTTGGCATACCTATTGAGAGAGAACTACAGCCTACACCATTAATTAGAGATGTTAGTGAATTAATAAATGATATTGAGAAGAATCTATGTAGTTCTGCTGAAGCTAGGGAGAGGTGTAGAGTAGTTAGAGAACTAAAAACTATAAGAAATCATAGTGATGATGTGGTATTGACATTAGCTATAGCTACATATACAAAAAATAGAAATATACCAATATTAGTAATACCAAAACTCCCTATAAACTATGAATGTTTTCATCATACCATAAAGTATATTAGAGAAAAAGAGAATTTAAAGAACAATCTTATTATAGTAGAATGAATATATGAATTTCTATTCTATAACTATGCAAATTTTGAAATAAGGTATTGAATTGTATCCTATGTTTATTTTAATAGATTTTTATGTTGCAAATGAGTTATTAAGCTATTCTAATTTAGATATAGAGTAGAATATTTTATTATTACTCCTTAGTATTCTTTTCTTCTTTTTAAGTATGTAGAGAGCTATTGATGAGACTATTATGTCTGCTGTTGACCCGGGGTTTATTCCATTTCTATGGAATTCTTCATCAATTCTATATAGTTTTTCTAGGCATTGGCTCCATCTATCTATACATATACTATATAACTCTTTTGCTATATTCATAACTTTTTCAGCTATTTCTAAACCTTTCTTTCTAATGATAAGTGTATCTAGTTCTCTAGATAGTTGGTATAGATATGTCTCTACAATAGCTCTATTCCAATCGTTATGAGTCTCAAGTCTTCTATCTATATGTTTCGATAGTTCTAGAGATCTTGGGAAACCCTCTATAATTTCTCTAGCAACTATATCGTTTCTAGAGCTATACTCTAGTATTGTCCAGGGAGCTATACTCTGTTCAATTATCTTTCTCCTATATCTATTATCCCATAC
Organism: Ignisphaera aggregans DSM 17230; assembly: GCA_000145985.1. NCBI lineage: Archaea > Thermoproteati > Thermoproteota > Thermoprotei > Desulfurococcales > Desulfurococcaceae > Ignisphaera > Ignisphaera aggregans. Next base: position 1,553,907 of record CP002098.1, read on the forward strand.
ATTTGGCAGTTCTCCAGTAATATCCTCAGCTCTTATATAGCTAGGCTTTGCTATTCTAATAGCTCTATAGATGTATACTGTATCTAGAGGCTTACCAAAATCTCTAACAATATCTCTAGCTCTATAGCCAACCATATCTATATCTATAGACCCCTCTCTAGCCATAGACCCTATAGCTACTGATATAGGGGATAGCAGAAGTGATGATCCTAGACAAGTATTTCCGCCTCCAGATATATCTATAGAGTCTCTAACAATATTGAAAACAATATCTCCGAAAACCTTCTTCATCTCTCTAAGTCTATCTCTATACCCCCTAACAATACCTATATATAGATAGTGGACAGATGTAGAGGAGGCTATGAGAAAATCTTCATAGAGAGTATCAAAAAACCATCTATATCTATGGACATTTCCTATCTTTGGATATGCAGAAACCTCTAGAGCTATACCGAGGCTTAGTAGTTCTGCATATCTATACAGCTTATCCATCTGCTATTCCTATGAATTATATGGAGGCTCTATCTATATAGCTATAGCTATTTCCTCTATATTGCTCTCCCGATGCTCTATACCTATATATAGATCCTCAATAGCCTTCTCTATATCATTGTTATCGAGTATTGATGATATGTACAGCACTATATCTGCACATTCAGCCCCGTCTATAATCTCCTCATTACAGTATATCTTGGTTAGTAAAAGCCCTGTTAATAGACCTGCTCTAAATTCGTCTACAGCCATATCTCTAAAACCTGATACTAGGAGTATATAGCTTCTCTCTACAGATGAATAGACTATATCTAGTATCTGGTTTACAGCTGGATTTATATGATGATCCATATTCCCAGCTATTCTTATGTTCCCAGAGATATTTCTATATAAGATGCGAGTGCAATTCTAGAGAATCCATATTCTAATAGATTTGAGCTCTACAGACTCAATACTCTTTAGAGCATTAGATCCACAAATAGTCTTACCACCCTCTTCATACTCTATATTTATATTCATAGACTCTACATCGAGTAAAACTCTAAGAGTTCCAGACTCTGTAGATGCAGTTATATATATCTTAGACGGTTCTCTCTCTCTAGCTATACCCAGAATCTTCTCAGCTATATCCCCATATCTAGCAGAGCTTATCTGCTGTAGAAACTGTGATGATCTCATAACCTGGTAGAGCGTTATTGGATCTATACACTCCTCACTAACCACAGGCTGAACAGCCTCTGTAGGTACTGTAGTAGGTGGTGCCTGTGCAACAGCAGGTGTTTCAGGCTTTGGCGCTTCTACAGCTTTTGGTGCTTCAGCAACAGGTTTCGGTGTTTCTATAGCTATTGCCTCAAGAGTCTTTGCAACTTCTATAGCTCTACTCTCTATAGGGGGTGTAACAGCTACTGGTGCATGGGTAGGTGGGGCAGAGATTTTCTCTAGCTGCATATGTATAGCTGTTGTACCCTCAACCACGGTGTTTGGAAAGTTTATAGCGTCTAAGCCAATAATCTTTGGATCTATCTTCATAACCTCTATAACACCTTCAGCAACATATAGATATTTAGCAGCTTCATCACAACATGTATTTCCCTCAACAACATTTCCTCTTGATATACCTCTACAGAGGGTTATAGCTCCATCGACTATCTCTAGAGATATGTATACACCCATAGCACTTTTATATGTTATTCTACCACTAAATCGTTTAGATACATACTCAGCTAAAACCTTTCCAAAACTCTTTCTACTCGCCTCAATACTCTCAATAATATCTCCACTACTTGGGAACATCTATATATTGCACCTAGAGCCCTTGTATCAATATATAGTAGTAACGCAAAATATATATATTTCTTTGTGTAGATAATACATATCTTGGGAGCACAATATGAGTATTGTAAGAGAATTCAATAGTGTAGCAGAGCTTATGAAGTATCTAGACGATGAAATTGCAGAGCATAGGAGAAGACTTGGAGAAATGCTAAAGAAGCTAGAGGAGCTAAGGGTAAAAGCAGAACAGGAGAAAAAACTAAAATCTCTTCTATCTAAACTTGGTCTACCAGAAAGCTCTACACAAAATGAGATTGTGTTGAGGAGTTCAAGAATAGTTGTAAATCCAACACCTGCACAAGAGCTATCAGCTCTTGAAGCATCTATAGAGTCTCTAAATAATAGAATAACACAGCTTATGGCAATTAGAAAAGAGCTTGAGATTCTTGGTAATGTAGATGTTGAGGCAAGGGTAGTTGTTGTCTATGTAGATGGTCTTCCAAGGATAGTACTGTTAAAGTTTAGCTAAAAATTTTTTATTTTTCATCTAATCTATAGTATAGCTCTAGAACACCTCTTCCTCAATAGCAATTCTCTTTGTAATCATAGCTCTTATCCTCAGTCCAATGTATATAGCTACACCTATACCAATCAATATACCTATTATTGGTAGAAATCTCTGTATATATGTAAGTATCGTTGGTCTTAGATATACTATCTCCTGTCTATCGCTATCTATATCTAACATAACATATCTAGTCTCATAATTTGGATGAGATATTTCAATTCTATAGCTACCAAATGGTATCTTTGTCGATATAGTGCCATATTCATCTGTAACAAGCTTTGTAAATATATTCCCAGTTTCCTCACTTATTATAGTAATCTCAGCATTTCTAATAGGTGTCTCCCCCTCTAAGACAACAAATTTAAGTGTATACATATTCCTTGGAACTGGTATCTCTATAGATGTAGAGTTGAATAGATTTATAGTTATGGGCTTAGAGACACTATAAATCTTCGAGAATGCTGGCATTGGCGATACATAGACTGTATAGATACCACATGGAAGAGTTATATTTGTAGGGCCACCGATATTATCTATAATCTTTGTCCCATTTACATATACCTCGAATCTCCCTCTTAAAATACCTATTATAGTATCTTTTAACGATATACTAAGAATATATCTAACTCTATCTACCGTTATAGCAATAGCCTTAGGCCTATCTACAGATAGTGATGCTCTAGACTCTGTATATATATATTCATATCCTTTTGCAGGTCTTACAACACATGTATAGTTTCCATATGGTAGTGAAAGTATTGCTCTGGGGTTAGAAGGATCTATAAGTATAGAGGGGCTAACTACACCATATATAGAGAGCTCTAGAGGTGCTATAACTCTTCCAACAACATCTCTAATATCTATAATAACATCATATATTCTTCTATTTGGCGAATACTGTTTTACAGTATTTCCTACAATATTGATGGTATCCTCTATAACGTCATAGGCATTTTCATATCCTGATACAGGAGCTATTCTCAAAGTCCATACACCATATGGAACTATAATCGTTGTATCATTCCATACATCTGAGCTTACCAGAGTTCCATTAAGATATATATCCATTGGTGCAACAAGGTTCTTTGTATAGGTATCTGTAAGCGATATAGATAATGTATACCTCTTTCTATCAATCAGCATAGTTATACTAGTATCTCTAGCTATAGACAACGTATATTCTTTTGATGTATAGGCATTTTCATAGCCCTTAGCAGGTGCTACTAAAACACTATAGTTTCCATACGGAAGATCTACAATCATACTTGCATTAGAGAAAACAATAGATGGTAGATTGGTGCCAAGAGATATATTTATAGGTACTATAGGCGGGGTATTTGTTAATGAATCAAGCAGTGTTATAGCGACTCTATAGGTCTTTCTAATAAGTTTTATATCTAGCTCCATATCCCTATCTATGAATAGTTTTGTTGTATTACCCTGATATACAGCCTCATGCCCTGGTGCAGGAATAATCTCTATGTTGTGAGAACCATAGATTAGTTTCAATACTATTTTCTGAGCTGTAGAACTCTCAACAACTGTTTTTCCATCAATAACAGCTCTATAGGGAGCTATAGGACTTCCATCAAATTGATCCTTTATATAGAGGGTTAGATTATATTCCTTGTATCTCATAGTAACTGGAATCTCTATGTCTCTACCAAGTCTATCCGTGGATAATGTTTTTGTTTCTGGCTGTATATATGGCTCATCATACCATATATCTATGCTATAGCTTACACCGGGTATAATATTGGGTATTTCGATAGTTCCATTTTTAGAAGGTTTGAGGAGTAGATAGCCCTGTGAATATCTATAGCTAGATATGTATCCAGCTGGATAACTAAACTTTACATTAACCTTATCATATGTTTCATTACCGGGTAGATATATTTTTAGTCTAAGGGTTGGAGCCATAATATCGTCTAGAGTTACAGGCTTCGATGAGAGTAACGCATAGAGATTAACAATAACAACAGCTTTTGTCTGACTAACCATTATACCCATAGAGAAATCTGATAGGATATCTGCATCTATATATCCATCAATAGTTGCAACTATAGAGAGATTATTTCTTAGGAATGGCACTAGATATGGATCTATAGAGACTATCTGAATCCCATTAGATGTTATAGCTGCATATGCATATCCCTTAGCCTCTATATATGCAGAAAGCCTTTTCACAGATTCACCTACGTTGTATATATGTATAAGTGTATATCTATCTCCAACTAGTTGATAGGTCCTTATTCTTCCATCAGATAGAGCTATATGTAGAAACTGATTGCCTTTGTATACTATAGCATCTACACTCTCAACTTCTCTACCTATATGGTCTCTATCTATATAGTCATATTGACTAACTACTGTTCTGAGTTCTCTACCAACAACAGTTATTTGATCTATATAGAGATAGCCATTTTGTGGACATGTATATATGAGTATATATCTATTTGCACCTTCACTAGTAATGAAATGCAGACCCCTTATATTTACATCTAAACCTCTTGGTGAAAGAGCTACAGAGGTATAGCTATATGGAGCCGTAGAAACATCTAGGAGTTCTAGTGAGAGTTTAAGGAATTGTGGTACTCCATATATATCTATAGCATTATTTGTATTGGGTTCTCCAAAAAGCTTTACACTATACACAAATACATTCTTCTTTGGCATTATCAACTGTGTTGGTGTCACAGTATAGAAGAATAGTGTGTTTCCAAGAATATCTCTAATAGTTATATTTGCATATGTTCTATCGCCATATAGTAGTGGTATAGGTATTCTTGCTACACCATTAGAATCAGCATTTACGCCATATACAGTACGCTGTTCTCTAGGTGCTGATTTGTCATAAACCACAACCTCTACCAATGTATTTGGTGCAGGGACATAGGTGTTATTTACATGCATAGAGATGTTTAGTACTACAGTTTTTGTTGCAAGGGTATATGCTATTAGAAGTCTTGAAGCATTATAGTATATCTCAGAAGAGGTGATAACCTTTAGAGGAGCCATATCATATACATCAATACCTGAATAGGTGATTGTGACATCGCCTGGATCAGAACCTATTCTTATCATTCCTTTTCCATCCTCATTAAATATATAGATGAAGCGTATTTGCTGAGAATCATGGACAAGTGCTGCTACTACGAAGCTCCCTGTAGCTGTTTTCATAATAGCTAGTTTATCTACATAGAAATCTGCTCCAAGTATTGTATATAGATATCCTACTATTCTACCGCCATCGACATTGAATAGAAGTATCTCTCCCTTTGAGGTACCTATAGCTATCCTCTTAACAGGAAAGCCATTTGTTGCTGCAACTGTTGGCTCTCCTACCAATGGATATATCTGTCTCTCTGTAAGTCCTTTGTATGGATCTATAATCCTCATTATCACAATAGCATCTGTGCCATTCACTTTTCCAGCAAGTATAAAGCTACTGCTATTAATCATATATACATATTTTGGTGCTATGTCAAATCCGGCTATATCAAATGTTATTGCATATGGTGTCTCTATATCTATAGCTCTACTGCTGGGTATGAGAGACATTGTTATTGTTATCAATATAGCTAGTGTTAGTGGAGTGACAAATAGTTTGTATATAGATCTCTTGAGCTCCATGAACAACACGCTCCTAACTAATAGTAGTAGGCTACCGGAAGAGTATTTATATACTGCTGAGGCTCTGGTATATAGTTTAGGTGTAGAGATGCTTGTCTCTATCAGCCCTTGAAAAGATTTTCAGTAGATTTAGGAAGAAGTCTAGTGAATCTGCTAAGCCTCAGGAAACTGTTCAGGAGTCTATTTTAGAGGATATGGAGTCTATAGCTAAGACTGAGCGTGTTACCCATAAGCTCTACAGTATTCAGAGGGGCTATAGAGTTATAGAGTCTTACCCTGTTGCAGAGCCCTTTGCACATATAAATATCGTTGAGGAGGAGTCCACGGGCAGACTTTTTTATGAGGTTTACGAGATTTCTCTAAGTGATGAGGAGAAGAAGATATATGATGAGATTAGAGACCATATCATATGGGAGATAAAACCTGTTGCCTCTCTAGATGTAGATGTTGCTAGAGAGATTATGAAGACTGCTAGAAGAGTTATGAGGGAGTTCCAGATAAGATTTACAAAAACCCCTGGCTTGTCTTGGAGTAAGATTGGTTATTATATTGAGAGAGATTTGATTGGTTTTGGTGTTCTAGAGCCTATCTTCAGGGATAGACATATAGAGGATATATCTTGTAACGGCCCTGGAAAACCTGTCTATGTATGGCATAGAAAGTATGAGTATCTACCTACAAATATTGTCTTCGTTAGTTCTGAGGAGCTTGATGAATACATCCTTAAGTTAGCTCACATGGCTGGGAAACACATATCTGTTGCATACCCAATTCTAGACGCAATTCTCCCAGGTGGCCATAGACTTGCTGCAACATTTAGGAAAGAGGTTTCTACAGCTGGCTCTACATTTACTATAAGAAAGTTTAGTGAGTCCCCTATAACTATAGCTGATATGATAAACTATGGAACAATATCTTCGAGGATAGCTGCATATTTCTGGCTTGCAATGGAGTATAAAATGACTACTCTTATCCTTGGTGTAACAGGTGCTGGAAAAACATCTACCTTGAATGCTCTAGCAACACTACTCAAACCGACATACAAGATTGTGACTATTGAGGATACACCAGAGCTTAGGATACCGAGTGAGAACTGGGTACAGCTTGTATCTAGACCTTCATATGTTGGTAGTGGTGTTGGAGAGATATCGCTATTCCAGCTGGTGAAGCTCTCACTTAGATATAGGCCAGATGTGATTATTGTTGGAGAGGTCCGTGGTGAGGAGGCATATGTTTTGTTCCAAGCTATAGCAACAGGACACTCAGGTATGACAACGCTACATGCAGAGAGTATTGATGCAGCTGTAAAGAGACTTACTTCACCTCCTATGAATATCCCGTCTTCCTATATACCCCTTGTAAATATTTCCATGGTTATAAAGAGGGTTCAGATAAGAGATGAGAGAGGTAGGGTTAGGCCTGGTAGGAGGATCACGAATATATGGGAGGTTAGAGACTATGAAGACTATATAGAGATTGCTAAGTGGAATCCTGTTGAGGATAGATTTGAAATAGATTTGTCTAAGAGCATCGTCTTGCAGAGGATATCAGAGCTAACAGGTATGCCTATGGACAGCCTTCTAGAGGAGATAGAGACAAGGGAGAAGGTGTTGCTATGGCTGGTAAAAACAGGTAGGACAGACTATAGAGGTGTTGCAAATACTGTGTATAGATACTATATAAATAGACAGGGGCTCTTAAAAGAGATTGGGCTGAGGTAGTAGCTATGTCTCAGGAGAGGATTAGGAGAGTAGGTAGAAGGGTGAGGCCCCCGACTGTTGGAGAGATATTTACAGCTCTATCACTAACACTCTTCGAGAGATGGGGTAGATCTCTTGCGAAGAGCTTTGAGTTTGAGAAACTTTTTGAGAGAGCTGGTCTCAATGTACATCCAGTTAAATATGCCTCTGAAACAATAGCTCTAACCATTTTCTCAGCTATTTTCTCCATCGTCGGTTTTGTCCTTGTCTTTCTCTTTATACCTCTAAACATTATCCAGCTTATCCTGGGTCTTATGATAGCTGTTATAATCCCCATAATGGTTTTTGTCTATAGACTTACAAAGCCATATATAATGATATCAAATAGAAAGAATAGTGTTGAGAGTGAGCTTCCTTTCTTCATGGCATATGTATCTACTATGGCTAGAGGTGGCTATAGCCTTGAGAAGCTTATTGAGAGAGTTTCACAGCTAAAGATTTTCAGCGGTATTAGGCTTGAGGCACAGAGGATTGTTACACATATGAAGATGTTTGGAGAAGACCCTATAACAGCTCTGGACAGAGTTGCTATGAATCATCCGAGTACAAGATTTAGAGATGTTATGCTTGGATATACAACTACCCTTAGATCTGGAGGAGATGTTGTTCACTATCTAGAGACAAGGACTAGAGAGGTTTTTGAGTCTAGAATGAATGAGATTAGAGCTCTCTTTGGGAGACTTGCATCATATCTAGAGGTATACACGGTCTTCGGAGTTATTATGGCTATAGCTGTCTTTATATTCTTTGCCGTCTCTGGAGCACTAACAGCAGCACAAGCAGCTAGAATGTCTCCAGAGGGTCTAGAGAGTATACCTATAGATATCACTATGCCAGCTCTATTCAACTTCCTAGTCCTTCCAATGATGGGTCTAGCAATACTCTTAGTAACCCATATGACACAGCCAAAAACACCCGTAAGATTTGCAAAGCCGTATACAACTCTAGTCACATATCTCCCCGTGTCTATAGCTGTATCCATATTGATACTTATTCTTGCTGGAGGCATAGATATATTTATGGGTAGACTTGGTCTGAAACAGGTAGAGGCAGCACTGCTCGCCTTCCTAGGAGGTATTCTAACAATATCTATACCTACATGGATAGCATATAGAAAGGAGGTAAAGGGTCACAAAGGTCTTGTAAAATCAACAGCAGATTTCCTAAGGGATCTAAGCGAGATTAGGAAGACTGGTCTAAGTCCAGAGAAATGCATTATACTTCTATCAGCCAGGAACTATAAAAATCTCACACCAGTTGTATCAAGAGCAGGTGCAGCACTATCCATAGGTCTATCTCTTGAGGAGGCTCTTAGAAAAGCTTTGAGGGGTGTGAAGGAGTGGTTCACAATAGCATCATTCAGATTTCTAACAGATTCTATCCTTGTTGGTGGAGGCTCTCCAGAGGTTATAGACACACTAGCAAGATTTACAGAGACTCTTAGTGAGCTTGAGGAGGAGACTAGGAGGAGGATGAGGTCACAGGTATTCCTACCATACTTTGGATCAGCAATGCTATCGTCTATGCCTATAATAATTCTATACATGCTTCTATCCATAGCAAACATAAAGCTTACAGCAGTTGCACCACTAATACTAATACTATCCCTCGGTGCAGCAATAAACTCATTCCTAATGGGTATAATAGCTGGAAAGGTAAGTGAATCAACAGTTGCAGCAGGATTCAAACATGCGACAATACTAACAACAGTATCAACCATGATATCCATTGCAACAATAATGGTGCTAACAAGATGAGGGGAATAAGCAAATTCCTAGTACTCATAATGCTTATAGGCATAACAATTGTTATAGCTGTTGCTGCAATAGCTCTCATACAATCATATATACAGAGCCTTTGGAAACCAGAGATGCTTAGAATAATAGAGGCAAGAATTATATATAGAGATAATAGCTACTATCTATACCTATATATGGCAAACGATGGAGATGTAAGGGCAGAGATATACAAGATAGAGATATACCAGATGGAGACAAGAGATGTCAACATAGCTATAGATCCCCACAAAGAAGCCTCAGCAACAATACCACTAGAAAAAGAATATACCCTTGGAACAACATATAGAGCAAGACTATATCTAAAAACAGGAACAATATACTTCAAAGACATAACAATAACATCATAAAGACGCCCACCAGAAGCCCACAACCACAAAACTTTTATTCTCCACACAAATGAGTAATCTAGGGGTAGATACATATGAAGCTCTCAAGAGGTATAGAACCAATAATAGCAACAATAATAATAGTAGCAGTAACACTAGTAATAGCAATAGCAGTAATAGGATGGATAATGGGCTGGTGGGGAGCACTAACAGGAGGACAAGAAATGCTTCAGGTATTTGCTGATAGCCGCCTACGTATTACATCACCAGATGGAAACCAGGCTGAGGCAGAGATTCATGTTGCTAACAAAGGTGGAGCAACAGCAACGATATATAAGGTAGAGATCGCTGGAACAGACTGTAAGGCTGAGACTGGTGATTTTGATACTAAAGATCTCTCAAAAGATACTGCTGGTAATATAGTTGTTCCTCCAGGCAAAGACGGAACATTTACAGCATCAATTACCTGTAGTTCAAGTAGTCTTACTCCTGGAGCTACATACAATGTAAAGATATATACAAAAGGCGGGAGCACTCTATCCATAAATCTTGTTGCAGAACAAGCACCATAACCAACAGGAGGATCATCATCACAGCAGCAACAACAACCATCATCAGGAGGAGGATAATAATCAACATCAAAATAGCTTTAAGTACAAGAAAATATTTTTAATCCAATTATTTTTATCTCTATAGATGCTCCATATACTCTAACAGATTCTTTCTATATATGTGGTCTAGGGATTCTAGCCCTTGTATCTCTCTAATCCCTTCTATATGAGTTATGGTTTTGCTAAACCCATCCTGTTTTCTTATTGAATTAATATAGTCTATTCATATGCTATACACTGATTATCAAGGTGTTATAGACTCATCATTTACCCTTTCACACGGTGTTTTCCTTTGTGAATGGATAGACTGTGAGAATTCAATATAGCTTTAGAACTATTCTCCTCCTATCATCATCCCTACTCCCTGTAGCTCTAGCCTTAGAACCTGTATCTACAGCTCCAATCTCTTTCCCAGGCTTTGGAGAACCTATTAGAGATTCTGCAAATTCTATATAATCATTAACATCATATTCTCTTAACCCAGCAATATCCTTCTGTCCTAGTGGTTAGGAGAGCATCTCTTTAGATGGGCTAGCTACTCTACATAGAGATATCTATTCTTCCAATATACCCTTTTAGATAGTGTTTGTCCTACACTAGTCCTTCTAAGAATTGATGAGCCACCATCTCTTTCATTTAATCACTCTCAATAAGTGTAAATTTGTACTCAGGGAATATAGAGCTATAACCACTGCAGGTATTAAAAGTAATAGGATTAGAAGTGTCTATCCGCTTAAACACCTACACACCTTCTTTATAAATCTCCTAGGGTCCCAGGTATTGCAATCTTATAACCTGTAGCATGAATAGTTCTTCCCACATAGCAAAACTGCTCTATAGACAGGAAACAGCTATATTTTCTAGAGTTACTTCCTGCTAGACCCTTATGCTATATACTGTTCAGAGAATCCTTTGGAGCTACACCCTCTATATACTTGATGCCACAAGATATATAGATATCCTCATCTCGATAACCCCAACCAGTTTTTGTATACATAAAAGCTATGTATATAGCTATTGATATCGCTATAACTATCAACATGTATCTGTATCTCATCTAGATCCCAATCCCTATATGCTTGGAAAAATTTATATAAGGCTATATAGAATGTTTTTCTTAGGTGTGCTTAATATGGTTAGCATCATTTGGAGTGTCTCTAGTAATCCTAGTCGTTATAGGGATGGTGTTAGTGGTATTTGTCTTCTTGGTGATAATATATATGTTGTTGGTTTTTCTGAACCTGTATCCCTAGGTGTTCAGAGGTATAGGGTTGAATCTAGGAGAAAGTCTGATGGGTCTATCATAAATAGTTGGATTAGTGATGAGAGCTATAGATATGGGTCTCTATATAGCTGTATAGCTATGGGTAGTAGGATATATGTAGCTGGTGCTTCTATAGGTTTCTGGGATCTCTATGAGTTTTCACCAGAGCTTGGACTTATTGATCATAGAAGGTTTGAGGAGAGTTTTATACCTTTTTCAATGGCTTCTAATGGTAGGGATATATATATTGCTGGTACATATATTGGGGAGGTTTATGAGGCTAGAGTTATAAGGATATCTACCCCTGGTCTAGAGATTAGTGCTATATATAGATCTCTTAGCAAGCCAAGCTCATTCTATGGGGTTGTATATAGTGAGTCAAGTAAGAGAGTTGTTGTTGGAGGATATGACTCTGCTGATGGTTTTCAGAAATGGAGAATAGAGTTTCTTAGTCCAGAGCTAGAAGTTGAAAGAGTTATAAGACCTGATGTTAGGGGGTGTATAACTGGAGTGTCAGTAGGAATTGATGGAGATATATATGTAGTTGGAAGAATGGGTGTTATGAGGCTATCGGGTGGTGGAAGAATCATTGCTGAGAATAGAAGAATCGGAGGTATAGAGATATATACACCAAAAACCCTTGGAACAAGTCTAGGTGATAATATAGCTGTTATAGATCACAACACTATACATATACTAGATAGAAATAATCTAGAGACTAGAGAGACTATAAGAATAGCTAGAGGGCTTGAAATAATAGCATTCCCCTACAACAGCCCTGTATACGATGGAACATATCTATATGTAGCAGGAACAGAGAGTAGCTCTCCAGAGAACTGGAACTGGATAATAATGGCTATAGACCCAAGACCGAGGAGAATCCCAATTAGAATGCCTAGAATACGTATATAGATAGCAAAACACTTTATAACTCTAATGAGATAGCTCTAGCCAACCTTAATACTATATGTCTTCACGATATATGGAGTATTATCGATAATGTTAATGATATGTATATTTATCTCTCTCGATATCCCTATAGATATGGATAGAATTGTTGCACTAGGTTCAAAAGAATCTATATAGCATATATAGCCATATCCAGGGGGTGTAGAGCTATATCCATATATCTTTGCATATATGTTATATGGAATAATGCCGCTTTCCCCAAGAGCATATACACCACTTGTAAATGTAGCAGGTTTAGAGGGGCTACAGTCACCATCATTTGAACACATTATACCGTCTCTATCCCTACTATAGTTATAGACAAAAATACTGTTACACGATATATATGTAGAGCTACTACTACCAATAGCCTCTACAGCTATGAAGAAAGGTCTTCTCATATTATCTAATCTCTTTAGCAATACCCATTCATATCCATTTACAGTATCTGTAGCTATAGGCTTTAAAACAATATTTGCAGATTCATAGACAAGAGTATCAACAATATTCACTTGTGATCTATAGCTGTTAAGCGTAGATATAAAGTATATAGCCATAGCAGTCCCGAGAATCAAAGCAAATGCAACAAGAATCATTGTTGTTAGAAAACTTGCCTGTCCCCTCATAACGATCACCTATATAGAGCTATTGCACCTATAAACTCTACACCAACAGTAACATCAGCATCATTAGTACGTCCACTTCCATAAGGATCCTGAAACTCTATAGCAACCCAATACCTTCCACTAGGTGGTAGAGGCACATAGATACTCTGTGATATCTTAACAAAATAGTTATCATTGACAAAATCTGTTATACGTGTCTTATGATAGTTGCATATCTCCTGATACCTATACTCCCTAACAATATATGTATTGCCACTAGAATCATATAGAATAACCCTCAAAACCCAGTCAGTTCTACCAATATCCTGAAGCTGTTGTTCATCTGGATAAGAGTTGTCATGGAAGAATATATTCATAAGCAGATACACCCCTGAATACACAGATCCATCTATAGAGCCATCACCATATCTAAGCCTCCTACCCACTTGGAACAGTGTCAATCTGAGGGGTACTGTGGACCAGTCAGAAAGATCGTCATTGCCATAGTAATCATCTATACTGTCATATGATCCATAGTAAGCATCCTCAGTAACAAAAACTATGTCTGCCAAGCCATTCCCATCTACATCACCTATAAATAGATATGGATTATAGCTAGTTTCTCCAACACCTGCCTGACCAGATGATATTCTCTCATAATATGCAGCATATGTTGCCAAACCACTGATATATAGCCTTAGGTTAGAGTCTGTAGATCCATAGTACCAAAAACCTGTTGCATTTCTAGCAACATTACCACATCTCCCAGGAGAACTACTGCTACAAGCAATAACATTACTATCCTTTGAACAATCATCTCTACAAATCTTTATAACACCAGTAAAATTGTTTATAACAAGCCTAAAGCCCTGGCCCGTCAAAGGCCTCTCACGATTACCTATAGACACCTTGTCTGCTCCACCTTGAGTAAAACTCGGTCCTGCAATCATTATTCTAAACTGTGGTGATATCTTCATACCATTATCATTTTTTGCTACCCATGTAGGGTCGTAGCCAATTACAGCAACACCAAATCTAATACCCTTGTCGTCTGTAGATACAGTAAAGGGTGTAGAGCTATTCCAAATACTATTTTCTTCTTGTCCTGGTGGAAGCAGTAGAAGTCTGCTTCCAGTCATACCAGTTAGATTCCTTCTATCTCTTGTATATGCTGTTAAAACCATGTTTGGAGGAACACCAAACTCTTTTGATAGATCATCTATGTAGACTATATTGCTAAATGTTATAGACATTATATTCATTTGCTGTAGAGGTGGTGGAGATGTAGATGAAGGTCTTATTCCGTGTCTAGGATAAACAGTTATGCCATCTGATGTAACTATGCATATCAGATTCCACTGCCCTAGATCCAGAGTTTTAAAATACCCTGGTTTTAAAGCTATATATGTTCTGTTTATCTGTATATAGCTGTTTTTCTCAAGAACTAGATACTCGACAACTGTTTCTCTAAGTCCAATATTTGTTAAATTTGCTGTAGATCCATATACAATGACATCTATATTTGTATCGCTATATCTATCTATATACCTAGCCATATTATTCATATAGCTAGATATATAGATAGATCTATATCTCTGGATATCAATAAACATAAACATGAAAACTGATAGCAATACTACTGAGATTAGAAATCCTAGAAGTAGTGATGATACAGCTCTCCTCATTGTCTACCACCTAGTACTACACCCATATACTCTATACCGAAGATTATATCTGCATCGTTTCTATTACCAGAGACACCATAGGGATCTACAATCTCTATAGCAACATAATATGTTTTGCTGCTTGGACTGGAAGGTACATAGAGTAGAAAGTCTTTGACTATATATGAAACAGAAAACGGTTTTACAGATCTATATCTACATAGCTCGTAGTAGCTGAGAGATGTTGAATATACAAAGCTATTGGAGCTAGGGTCATATAGCCCTACCCTAAGTATAACCCTGTTATCATTATCGCTAATATCGTTTTGTGAATTATCCCAGTAGAAAAGTCTTAGGCTAACAATAGCGTTTGCATATCTATTGCTATCTATTGGGAGATCCCTAAACACTATTCTCAGCGGTGTTATTGAGTAGTCAACAACATTGTATGAAGAGATTATGTCATTCACGGTGTTACTATTACCCACAGTGAAGTCCTGTGTAGCGAATATGTACTCTGGATACCCATTTCCATCTAGATCTCCTACAATGTAGTAGGGATCCAGACCCACGACACCCCATGTAGCTCTAGAGCTGTTTGTATATATAAGTACCCTATCTGCAGATCCACTCAATATAACTGTACATGTTTTATCTGAATTTATATAGCATGGATATATGCCTTGCCCAGCATTTGTGTTGCCCAGCTGTATGGATCCTGTAAAGTTTATGATCTTTATCCTATATCTATAGAAACCAGCTCTAGACAAATCATAGCTCTTCCCACCAATAGAGATGCTATTTGTTGTACCTCCCAAGGCTCTTGAACCAACTATCAAGATATTATATTTGTTTGTACCTACAGATGTTACTATTGCTAGAGCAACACTCTGAAGATTTGCGTTAATAGTTCCAGATGTATTTAGATTAAGCACCATGTTAATAGATGTGTTTATAGCACCTTCAGCTAGAATCCTTGGGTTCTCTAGATATCTAACTAAGCTAAAAACAATATTCCAGGTCATTAGAGGTGTTGTGGGGATATATGGTGCTGGTGGTGGGATAGGGATCTGTTGCTCAGGATATATAATCCTTACAATATTTAGTGCTGAACCTGTTCTAGCTATAAATGCCACTATATCTAGATCTGATGAACATAGAATTCTCGTTCTATTGTTAGGCTGGATAAGAGTATTGCCACATATTTTAGCGATATTCACAAGCTTTGGAGCACCACCGATATAAGCTATACCTAGATCTAGAGATACTGGATATGGCCCAAGATTCCTCACAATATACTCTCCATTGCCACTATATACAATCTCTATACTGCTATACATACCAACCTCTGGGATATCGAGTCTAGGTGTTTCTAGAGACTTTGGAATAGAGGATAGAACTATATAATATATACCGAGGAGAAACATTGTAACTATGGTAAAAGCTATTAGTGCTGCAATAGCTTCGCTTACAGCCCTCTGAATTTTTATCCCAATAACCATATTCTCACCATCACCTATAGAGTATAACTGAAAATGAATCTATGTATAGACTTATATCTAGGTCATCCTTAGTGCCACTCCATCTATATGGATCTTGGAAAGCTATAAACGGGTAAAACCTCTTGCTAGAGCTATTCTTGGGTATGGGTATAAATATAACAGCATTCTGTATCTGGGCAACAGGTGGATATGTATCTTCATATCTTGTAAGTTCTCTAAAGGTGAAACTTCTATATCCAATGATATTACCATTTTCATCAGCTATACCAACAACCATAACAACACCATCATATGAAGCATCATTATAATCATCACCAGAATTATCATGAAAAGCATAGGTAATAAGTATAGATACACCAGATACAGTATTATCTATAACAAGATCGTTACCCATATAAACAAATGCTATGGGCATAGAAGAGCCATCCTGAAGCTCAGCAACACCTTCATCAGTAGAGCTCTCATCACCCCAACGTCTATCTATAGTAGTAAATAGAATTCCAAGCATATTACCAGTAGGCTTATTGCTAAACATTGTTATATACGGATAATAACCTGTTTCACCACTTGATGTCCTCCTTCTACAGAGTATCTCAACACGATCAGCAACTCCATTCAAAGTTCTCAAAGTCCCACTACTAGTATAGCCAAGAAATACATATCTAGCTACATTCTGATCAGGACTATTAATCCATCCACTATATGTTGTTCCACTAACCTGCATAATTCCATCTCTGGTGCTGTTTCTAAATCCATAGATCCTAACTCTAAAACCTATGTCTTGCCAAGAACCGCAATATGTCACCCCATTTATCCTTATGCTACCATCACCTGTAAGAATAATGATATATTTATCTGGTGTTTTGTCGTAGCCTAGATATATGTTTCTCACATATTGATTTGATATCTGTATGGTTGTCGATGTTAGGTTTCCTACCGATACCCATACATAGCTGTTTCTTCCAACCATACCTTTTTTATATAGTATTTCATTAGGATCTGGGATAAAGATTATTTTTGTCGGCATATTCATGTTGTCTACAGTTGCAATTCTAAAACCTTTGCCGAGTAATTGTGTGATATTCCATGTGTTTCCACTTGGGTTTATAGCTGTTGGTAGAAGTTGTGGTGCTACTACACCTGGTGAATATTGAGGTATAGATGGTGTTTCTGAACCACTTCCTGGGCTCTGATATTCTTCCTGTGGATTATATATCTTTGCTGATACTATATAGCCATCACTTGTTACTACATATACTCCATTCACGTTATACTGTGTACAATCAATATATTTAGTAATGTCTATGTTGCGTGATATTGTTTCTCCTGAAGCTATATAGATGTTGTTGAACTCTCTTGGTGTAACCATATAGTATCTATCTCTACATGTTATAGCGATAAATACTCTCGATATATCTATCTGCCTACCACCAATGTTCCTAACAACTATAGATATATCTGTACTTGTCGGTAAATATATGGCAGATACATTTAGTGTCCCCTCTGCAACAAATCTACCAAGCTCTGCAACAGACTTCCTATTCTCCTCTACTGCGGGCTGTTGATAGCTGGTATAAATCTTTGTGTAGAGTGTGTATGCAAGTGGCAGTACCACCATGAGTATCATTGAGAATGCTATTATGGATATAATTATGTCGCTCTGACCCCTCATACTTACCCACCACCAAGACTATATTCAGATATCCTTATGGCGTAGGGAGCATTGTTCACAAATGTGAATAGATATATCCTTAGCCTACCCCCAGAATTTCCAAGGTCTATCCTAATCCATGTAACATCTGAGAAACTCGATGGCTCGACTCTACATATGTTGATAGAACCCTCGATATCTGTTCCCTGTGATCTGAGAAAGGTTCTGAGGTCTATAACATCATTGCTATAGAGAACATTTACCCTATTCACTGGGTATATACCCATGGTGCTAGCAACTATACACTCACCCTCTGTGCTACAAGCTGTATTATCATTGTTTATCTCATATACATAGGATGAAATAACACTACAATCGAGGAAGAATTGGCTGTTGTCTATAGCTATATAGAATGGTTTTCTAGATCCATCAAGTCTCATAGCTATAAACCATGCATATCTATCATCACTTGCAACAAATCTTATTATCTGGCTATAATACTCCTGTTGTAGAACTGACATAAGATTTAGCCTATCTATATTTTGGCTAGATATAGAACTATAGTAGCTTACCAACCCAATACCTATAACTATAGCTACACCTGTGAGAATAATTATTGATAATATATCTGCCTGTGCCTTCTTACTATACACTATCTCTCTACCATATTACCTACTGCTACACAGAATTTATATTTCTTATAGTTTGCAGCGAGCTGTAGTAGAGAATCATTAGCAATATTTTTAAACTGGTTTCTAGAAAGCTATAAGCTAAGGATATCGTTGTCATCATTAATAACAATATACATAGCCTATGCAAATAATCAACACATCAGATATCTAGCAATATACACTGCTTCTAGTGTGGTAAATAGCTAGGGTGGTATATATGCCTCTAAATATTGTTGTAGGAGGTTTCTTTGGTGATGAGGGTAAGGGTAAGATAGCTTCATATCTAGCACTTGTTGATAGACCTAGTATTGCTGTTAGGACTGGGTCTGTTAATGCTGGTCATACAGTTATATATAATGGTAGAGTCTATAGGCTTAGGCTTATCCCATCGTTTTTCGTAAACCCATCTACAAAGCTTTTTATAGCTGCTGGTGCTCTTATTAGACTCGATATTCTTTTTAGGGAGGTTGAGGAGACTGGCTCTAGGGGTAGGATCTTTATAGATTTTAATGCTGGTGTTATTGAGGATAGACATATAGAGATGGAGAGAAGCGACCCATTTCTATCGAAGGATGTTGGATCTACTCTTCAGGGTGTTGGATATGCTATGGCTGATAGAGTTCTTAGGAGACTTAGGCTTGCAAAGGATTTTGATGTTCTTAGGGATATGCTTATAGATGTTGTTGAAGAGGTTAACAAGGCTGTGGATATGGGTGAAACTGTGTATATAGAGGGTGTTCAGGGGACATTTCTAAGTCTATACCACGGCACATATCCATATGTAACCAGTAGAGATACAACTGCATCTGCATTTCTATCAGAGGTTGGTATAGGTCCTAAGAAGGTTGACCATGTTATAGTTGTCTTCAAATCCTATGTCACTAGAGTTGGTGGTGGTCCTCTTGAGAATGAGCTTAGTTTTGAGGAGGCTGAGAAGCTTGGTCTTGTCGAGGTAGCTACTGTTACTGGTAGGAGGAGGAGGGTAGCTCAATTCAATTTCAATCTAGCTAGAAGAGCAGTCATACTAAACTCTGCTACACAGATAGCTATAACGAGGCTAGATGCTCTATTTCCAGGAGATAGATGTGTTAGGGAGTGGGATAAGCTATCTATAGATGCTCGTAAATGGCTTCTAGATGTCGAGGATAGGCTTAGGGTTCCTATAACTATTATTAGTACTGGTGAAGATGTTATGTGTACAGTTGATAGGAGGAGGGACTACGGGGTGGTATAGTGGAGAAGAGCTATGATGTTGTCATAGTTGGTGGAGGTGTAGCAGGTCTATTTGCTGCATATGAACTAGCTCTATACTCCAATGGAAAGCTTAGAATAGCTATAGTTGAACAGGGTAGCTCTAACCCCTTCAGGACATGCCCAATGTTTAATTTGAAGAGGCTTTCTAGGGATAGGGAATGTGCTATGTGTAAACCCTGTAGTATTCTCACAGGTATTGGAGGTGCTATAACGTTTAGCAGTGGTACTATGAATCTTAGACCCGATATCGGGGGTGATATTGATAAGCTTATCGGTAGTTGGGAGGAGGCTGAAAAGCTTATTATGTATGTAGATAGTGTATTGGTTAAATTTGGTGCACCCGAAAATATATATAGGATTGACCAAGAGCAATCAGCAGAGCTAGAGAGACTTGCTGCTAGAGCTGGTGCAAAATTTGTCCCAACGCCCCAGAGGCATATAGGTTCTGAGAATATGCCAAAGGTTATAAACTCTATGAAGATGTTTCTAGAGGAGAGAGGTGTAGCTATATACGACTATACAACAGCTATAGATATAGAGCCTACTGGAGATAGATATATAGTTAAATGCTCTAGAAATAGCGAGAACATAGATCTTGTAGCGAGATACATAGTTATAGCTCCTGGGAGAGTAGGCGCAGAATGGTTCTCAGAACTAGCAAAGAGGAGGGGTATAGATGTAGAGCCAGGCCCCCTAGACATAGGTGTTAGAGTAGAGGTACCAGCATATATAACAGAACCAATAACAAAGATAGTAAGAGATCCAAAGATAATAATGTATACAAAGAGCTATGACGATAAGGTAAGAACATTTTGTACAAATCCATATGGATTTGTTGTAGAGGAGAGATATACAGACGGATCTGTTGGTGTAAATGGTGAGAGTTTTGTTGGTATAAAGACTAAGAATACAAACTTTGCACTTCTAGTAACCCTAAGGCTTACAGATCCATTTGAGGATACTATAGCCTATGGAAAGAGTATTGCTAGACTAGCTACAAAACTTGGTGGTGGAAAACCAATTATACAGAGATTTGGTGATCTTGAAGCTGGTAGGAGGAGTACATGGGGGAGGATAGAGAGGAGTGTTGTTGAACCAACACTAAAGAGTGTAACCCCTGGAGATATAGCTATGGCATATCCATATAGAGTCATAGTAAACATTATAGAGGCTCTAAAGAGATTGGATACACTTATGCCAGGAGTAGCATCACAACAAACACTTCTCTATGCACCAGAAATAAAATTCTATAGCCTTAGAGCAAGGGTAAACAGAGAACTTGAGACAAATCTAAAAGGAGTTTTTGTAGCTGGTGATGGCGTAGGACTTTCAAGGGGTATGAACGGAGCAGCTGCAACAGGTGTTATAGCAGCTAGAGCAATACTTAGGAGAGAGGGTATAGATATTGATAGAATCGTAGATGAAATTAGTACAAAACAGTTTTAATCTAGGACAATATATAGAAGAGTAGGGTATGTATTACAAAGGTCATAGTATGTCAAAGGTTATAAGAAGGAAGAAGTATCGTAGCTATAGACCATTCATATATATAGTAGCTATAGCTATAGTTGTAATAGCTATAGCTATAAGCTACAACTTATACTCATCACGATACCCATCAGAAATTCTTATAGCACTAAATCAATCTATAGATGTATATAAGTATTATGTTGATATAGTAAGACTTACAGATATAGGTTTCTATGTACCTGTGACAATAGCTATAGGAGATGATGGAAAGCCTATAGCTGTTGTACGAGGTGAAGCCCTAGACAAAAATCTATGGAATAATCTTCTCAACTCTAAATTCAATGGATCTATAATAGTATTAACGGAACAGAGATCTATTATCACTAATAGTAGTGTTATAGATAACATTAGTAGTACTGTGATAGAAATATGCAGATTACTAAATGTCACTAATCCAAGAGGTATAGCAATAATGTTTGGCCTATCTACATGTCCACACTGTGCAAACCAAAGAAAATTCTTCTATAATAACAACATTAGATATATATTTATAGAGCTTGATAAAAGAGATGTTATAATGAGATTATAACCATATAGATCATCTATACATCTTGACATTTAGATGGGAAGATACATGAAAAAAGCTAAGATAAGCTTTACTGGTAAAGAAATAGAGTTTATTGATAGAGATATAGGCATTAGGCAGATAGAGGAGTTTGCTGAAAGAGGTGTTGTCTCACCAATTGTTATCTATGGCCCTGAGGGATGTGGAAAAACAGCATTGTTTAAACAGGCCAAAACTATTCTTGAAGAATATGGTTATCACGTTATTTACGTAAGTCCTTTGGCTAGAGAGGAAAGAGAGATCTTTACATATACACCAACTATCCATGAAATTGTTGAAGAGGTTTTCAAATCTCTTCTAGATCCATATTCAAGGATTGTTGATGTTTCTATAAAGATTGCTAGTATTGTTATGAGAAAACTTAGGAAACCAAGGATAGCTATCTTAATGGACGATATCTTCCAGGTTATTGGATTGGATAAAGCAGAGATATATACAAAGATTCTTCTGAATCTAATAGAGTATCCATCTGGAGACTATGAAAAAATTGTTATTCTTGTATCAACTAGTGAAGGTGTTACGAGATGGAGGATTGGGAGGCATAGGTGGGCAGATATCCTAATAATGTGGAATATGTCTAGAGATGGATTCAAGCAACTCTATGAGGTTCTACCAGATCCAAAACCTCGATTCGAAGATGTTTGGAGGATAGCTGGTGGAAATCCAGATATATTGGAGAGATTATATGTCAATAGGTGGAGTGTTGATGTAGTGTTGAGGAAGCTTATTGATGTTAAGAGGCTTGATCCATATTTTCTGAGGAAGTGGGGAAGGCATTTGGAGGAGGCTGTAGCTGATCCTGATTATCTGTGGAGTGGTCCTGATGAGGTTGAGTCTCTAGTTAATGAACTTATTGAGAGGAATTTGATTATATTTCATATACCGCCGAGAATACAGGAGCTATGGATAGATACACCGCCTCTAGAGAAGGATATTGAGATTGGTATAGGTAGACATGTTGCTTGGCAGTCACCTCTCCATAGAGAGGCTGTTAGAAGGGCTCTTGAGGAGTATAAAACTATATAACCATAGCTATGTATAATTGTTATGAGGGTAGTGTTTGTGGAGATAGTTAAGAGGTTTGAGAAACAGTTTGAATTGATTGACAATCTTATTAGGGAGCTTGAGATAGAGAGAAGCTATAGAGGTATAGAGAGACTTGTCCAACTTGTTATCCAGGCACTACTAGACCTAGGGCTTATGGCGATATCTGTTTTGGGTGGTAGGAAACCGAGATCCTATTCTGAGATAGGTTTTATCCTTATGGAGCTTGGTATTCTAGATGAATCTGATGCAAAACTTGTGAAGTCTATGGCTGGTCTAAGAAATATTCTTGTCCATGAATATGCCACTATAGATAGGGAGAAGATATTTGAATTTGCAAAAACTTTGAAGAGTGATGCAATTAGAATAGCTATGAAGATTATGGATAGTGTTAATAGAGCTAATCTAGATCCGAACGAGGATATAGATGATATTGTTAAAAAGCTATACAAGGTTTTGAAGGGAAGAGTTAGAGTAGCATATCTCTTTGGCGGAAGATCTAAAAGATATTTGATGAAGGGTGATTACGATATAGCTATACTTATGGATAAAAACTATAGTCTTTACGAACTTGGAGAACTCCAGATACTTATTGCAGAGACTCTAGGTGTAGATGAAGATAAAATTGATTTGATATGTCTTAACAATGCATCACCAGATATCGTAATCGAGGCATTGAGCGGTATACCAATAATTATCGAAAATCCTGTAGAAATACTAGAGCTCAAGACAAAAGCATTAACAGAACTTCTAGATATGGAGGAGGCGATAAGGATATATGGTATCTAGTTCTTCAACAAAGTATTTCATATGTCTAATAATATTAAAACAAAAGATTTCTTAACTTCTATAGGGAAGTAGAATTAGATGGTTCACTAATAGTTATTGGGATGAAAATGAAGAGAACAAAGATTGTTTTTGCTGGTAGAGAGATAGAGTTTGTTGATAGGGAGAAGGCTTTGAAACAGATAGAGGAAGTTGCAGAGAAGGGTACACATGTAGTTCATGTTATCTATGGTCCTGAGGGATGTGGTAAGACTGCTTTGTTTAAACAAGCTAAGGTTATCCTTGAGGATGAATTTGGCTACCATGTTATCTATGTTAATCCTTTAGCATATAAAGAGAAAGAGATGTTGATGTATACACCATCTATACGCGATATTGTTGATGAAGTTTTGAAGAGTTTTCCGGATCCATACTCAAGAATTGTTGATATAGCTATAAAGATTGTTAGTAGGGCTATGAATAGACTTAGAAAGCCTAGGATAGCTGTTTTAATGGATGATATCTTCCAGGCTATTGGGTTGGACAAAGCTGAGATATATACAAAGATATTGTTGAATCTAATAGAGTATCCTCCAGGGGAGTATGAGAAAATAGTTGTCTTGGTCTCTAGTAGCGAAGGTGTTACGAGGTCAAGGATTGGGAGGCATAGGTGGGCAGATATCCTAATAATGTGGAATATATCTAGAGATGGATTTAAACAGATATACGATGTTGTTCCAGGTTCTAAACCTCCTTTTGAAGATGTTTGGAATATAACGGGGGGTAATCCGGAGATGCTTGAGAGGATTTTTGAATTTGGGTGGGATGTGGATAGACTTGTTGAGAGAATAATTGTTGCAAAAAATTTGGTTAGAACTATAGCTGGATTAGGTGTTGAAGAGCTTAGTCTTTTGAAACAGGCTTTAGATGATCCTGATATAATTTTTAGGAGCTTGAAGGATAGATTTGCACAGAGTCTCTTAAATAGACTTATAGAGTTAAATCTTGTTATAGAGATTTATGAGAGATATGAGTGGATATGGATAGATATTCCACCACCTGAAAAGTATTTGGAACATGGCATAGGAAAATTCATTGCATGGCAAACACCGTTGCATAGAGAAGCTGTTAAAAAGGTCTTGAAACAGTATATCTAGACTTAATACATCAATGCCATAAAATTTCATCAATAAATAAATAGCTCTATAAAAATACACAGAGTTTGAAACTCTATGAGAAAAATAAAGATAGTTTTTGCTGGTAGAGAGATAGAGTTTGTTGATAGAGATATTGCTCTAAAACAGATAGAGGAATTTGCTGAGAGAGGTACATATCCTGTATATGTTATATATGGTCCTGAGGGTTGTGGTAAAACAACATTTTTCAAACAGGCTAAAGCTATTCTTGAGGATTATGGATATAGTGTTGTTCATATAAATCCTCTGGCTGAATCTATTGGGGAGAGATTCTCTATATCTGAAGAGCTAAAGGAGTTGGCAAGAGAGTTAGGGGCATATATTTTAAAAGATGCTTCTAGTCTTATTGAAAAAGCTGTAGAACTTCTATACACCGCTGTTAGGAGAGGTATTAGGAGGAGGATAGCTATATTAGCAGACGATGTCTTTCAGGCTATTGGATTGGATAAAGCTGAGCAAATAGTAAAATCTTTTCTAAATATGATTGAATGGCCGTCTATAAGATATGAGAAGATAGTTGTATTAGTTGCATCTAGTGAGGGTATTACAATGGAGAGAGTGGGGAGACATGATTGGTCTTTTATGTATACACTGTGGAATATGTCTAGAGATGGATTCAAGCAACTCTATGAAGTTCTACCAGATCCAAAACTTCCATTCGATGATGTTTGGAGGATAACTGGAGGTAACCCTAGGATTCTAGAGATATTGGTGAAAAATGGTTGGAATGTAGATATTGTTATAAACAATATCGTGGTTGGAAAAAGACTTGTAGATGTTATTGACAATATGAATGATTATGAAAAGGATATTCTGAGGAAAGCTATTGAGGATCCAGATGCTTTGCGTGGAAAAGAGGCTGTTTCTATTAAAAAGATTTTGATTGAGAAAAACCTTATTATCTATATACCTGTATATAGAGAGTCCTATCTATGGATAGATGTTCCACCACCTGAAAAGGATTTGGAGCTTGGTATAGGTAGACACTATGCATGGCAAACACCTCTTCATAGAGAAGCTGTTAGAAGAGCTCTTGAGAATTAGAAGCCATATCTCTACCCCCAGGTCAATAAATTGTTTAAAGCTATAAACTATACAACGATATTAATGTATAGAGTCATTTTGGAGGTGGCTATATATGGCTCATATATATGCAGATATTGAGGTTATAGGATCTAGGGGAAGAAAGACCTTGGAGAAGATACTTATAGATACTGGTGCTACATTTACTGTTCTTCCTAAGGAGATTATCGATGAGATAGGTGCAATAAAAATACCTGTTGAGCCTATAGAGGTTGAACTAGGCGATGGTAGAAGGATTAAGGCTGAGCTCTATTCCATTGGCATAAAGTTTAGATCGAGAGAAGGTGGGACTATAGCTATAAGTTTTCCTGGAGCTAAACTAGTTATCGGTATAAGAACTTTAGAGGATCTTGGTTTGAAGCCCAATCCTATTACTGGAGAGATCGAAGAGGAGAGACCTCCCGGTGTTGCATACTTCTATCACATATATAGAACCATGTCTAGAAATCTTGTTAGCAACATCTATGAGAACATCGTAGCTGATATGTAGTTCTCGCCCAGCCCTACAGCGATCATCTTTACATTCCCATCTAGGAAAATATCATCAATGATTCCAATGCTGAGTGCACGCAGAGAAGGTGTGTCTGTATGCAGTATATGAGCTCTATGTTTTAACATAGCTAAAGATATGCTTCTTGGACATCTCTGCAAATCATTTCGAGGAACCGTAACATTCTTTAGCTTTTAATATATTATAGAGATTGTGAGTTGAGCCGTGGCTAGAGCTATACGTGTACGCTACGAGAAAGGTGTACTCAAACCTTTGGAACCTGTAGAGCTACACGAAGGAGAGGAGCTGGTCGTCATTATACGTAGGAGAAGAGTGAGAGAGGTTCTTGACAAATATATTGGAATGCTTGGAGAAGCTGGTTCTGAAGAGTTGAGAAAGTATGAGGAGGAGGCCCAGATATAGTGAATGTGTTTTCATAGATACTAATATACTCTATAATATCTGGCTCTGTTAAAATCCTTGTTTATTAAATCCAACAATATTTTCCCAAGATTATCATGTCTATCGGTATATGGCTAACTAGTGATAAGGATACTTTGGGTATAGTATAGCTTTTAAATTCTGTCTAATCCTATAAGGACTTGTGTCTAATATGGTCTTAGATAAAGAGTTGTTGTATAGGAGGATTGCTGAGTATGAGGAGAAGTATTTGTTGATGACTCCTATGAGTAGGGAGCTGTTTGAGAGGGCTAGGAGGGTGTTGCCGGGTGGTGTTGTCTATGCAACTAGGTTTATGGAGCCATATCCAGTCTATATATCTAGGGCGAAGGGTTCTAAGGTTGTTGATGTTGATGGTAATGGATATGATGATTATTGGATGGGTCATGGAACACATATTCTAGGTCATTCACCTAGTTTTATTGTTGAAGCTGTAAATAGAGTCTCTATGAATGGTACTCATCTAGGTTTTGAAAATCCTTATGCAGTTGAATATGCAGAGCTATTAACAAAGATAATACCTAGTGTTGAGATGGTTAGATTCTGTAATAGTGGTACTGAAGCTAATATGTATGCAGTTAGACTTGCTAGAGCATATACGAAGAGAAGATATGTTATTAAGATTGAGGGTGGATGGCATGGAGGCTTAGACCAGCTCCACACAGCTGTAACACCACCGTTCACAGGACCCGAATCTGCTGGTCTTCCAGAGGATTTCACCAAATATACAATATCTGTACCATTCAATGATCTAGATGCTATGGAGAGAGCATTGAAGAGCTATGATGTTGCTGCAATTATTATGGAGCCTGTTCCAGGTGCTGGTGGATGTATAGAGCCTCTAGATGGATATCTAAAGGGTGTTAGAGATCTTGCTGATAGATATGGAGCTCTACTAATATTCGATGAGGTTATAACTGGCTTTAGACTTGCTCTAGGGGGTGCCCAGGAATACTTCGGTGTTTATCCAGATATAACAGTTCTTGGTAAGATTGTTGGTGGTGGATATCCTGGTGCAGGAGCTTTTGGCGGTAGGAGGGAGTATATGGAGCTTCTAGACCATATAAAATATCCTGATCCAAGAGCTAGGAGCTTCCATGGAGGTACATTTACAGGTAATCTAATAACTATTACAGCTGGATATACAATGATTAGATATCTATATGAGAATAGACATCTATATGAGAGATTCAATAATATGTGGAGAGATGTTGCAAGAAGACTAGATAGAATATGTGAGGAGAATAACAGGATTTGCTGGATAACAAATGTTGGTAGTATGATAGGTATCCACTTTACATCTAGGAAGCCTAGAGATATTGGAGAAGCATATAGATTGAGACTATGTAGCGAGATCTATAAAGCTCTACATCTATATATGAGGATAAATAGAATTCTATATCTCTCAGAAAAGATGCCACATCTAATGCCATCTATGGTAC